>JBDTAR010000001.1:0-8087 GCA_039924545.1 Nakamurella sp.
GGCGACATCGCGACCTGTGGTCAGATGGATCTAGCAATCGCCCACCAGTAGCTGGCGACCGAGAACCCGTTCGGCTGGATGAACGAAACGATGGACTTGGCCAAGAAAAAGAACTTCTTCGAGACCCGGGTCATCGACTGCGGTTTACAAAGACAGCGGGTCCCAGCGCTGGGCGGACGGACGTCCGACGATGCGGCTGGCAACCTCGACGCCAAGTATGACGCTGTCCTCAATGGTGAGCCCTCTGCGCATTCCGACGATCGCCCCCGCGTTGAGGGCGTCGCCCGCTCCGGTCGTGTCCACGACATTCGTTGCGGGAGCGGGGACATGGAACGGAATGCCATCGCGAATAATCCAATAGGCACCGTCAGCTCCCACTTTGACCACCACGCCGAGGCGAGTGCGCCGCGCCAGCTCTACGCCACCTTCGATCGGATCCTTATGACCGGTGAGCGCCGCGATTTCGTCCTCGTTGGGCACGAAGATATCAACCTCCGGCAGCAGTGCAAGAACCTCTTGGGCGCCGCCGGTGGTCCATGAGTCGGTGTCCCATCCGCAGTCGAGCCAGGTTCGGGCTCCATCGGCGCGCGCGCGCCGTAGCAGGTCAACCGTCGGCTTACCGCGCAGTCCGGGTGCCACAAAGTAGCCGGCAATCAGCATGTCGGTGTAGCCGCTGAAGCTGGTGGGCACCATGGACTCGTCAAAGAGGGCAGCAGCCGCGAGGTCGGTGAGGAACGCCCGCGGGCGCGCCTTGCTTTCCAGCGCGACGGAGACCCCAGTTCGTTCGCCCGGCAGGACAGTGAGACCGTCTGTTGGCACTCCGCGCTCGGCGCATTCATCGCGCACCAACCGTCCCAACGGATCGTCACCGACAGCACCGAAACACCGCGCCGGTCCGTCACCCAATGCATGCACCACGAACGCAACGTTCAGCGCCGGTCCGGCCGCCCGTATCGACACTTCGTCGACGTGAGTGTCAGTACCCGGCGGCGGCATCTCGTCGACATCGCGAACCAGCACGTCGACACTGGTGCAACCAACGAGCGCGATCCCCTGCTCGTCGGTCACCCCTTGACGCTTCCGGCCGCTAACCCCGCTGTGACGTACCGCTGGAAGACGAGCGCCACGATGACAGGAGGTATCGCAGCAAGCAGGCCGCCCGCGGAGAGTAATCCGAAGTCGGTAGCGAACTTGCCCGAGAACTCTGCCACTGCAACGGGAATGGTCTTGGACGCCGGCGTCGAAGTGAAAATCAAGGCGTAGAGGAACTCATCCCAACACAACATTGTGGCAAACAAGATGGCGGAGAAAAGGCCCGGCTTCGCGAGCGGCAGGAGCACCTGCCACAAGATCCGCATCCGGCCCGCGCCGTCAATCGAGGCTGCCTCATCGATCTCGCGAGGCAAAGCATCGAAGAAGTTCGTCAGCGTCCACAGTACAAATGGTGTGATGAACGACGAGTACACCAGGATCAAGCCAAGTTTCGAATCCAACAGGCCCAGGTTCACCAGGACCAGGTACAGCGGGATCACGATTGCGATCGGCGGAATCATGTAGGTCGCGAGGAATGCGAGCAGCGTCAGCCCTCGGCCGCGGAATTTGAGGCGCGAGACGGCGTAGGCGCCGAGCACAGCGACCACAATTGACAGTGTCACGGTGCCGAGTGCCACGATCGCGGAATTGACCATCGCGGAGCGGAATCCGCCGGCCGGTGTCGCGGCGTCGCCGGTGAAAATGTCCTTCCAGCGGGAGAAGTCGAGTTGCTGCGGAATCCAGTGCAGTGGTTTTTCCAAGAGAGCCCCACGCGTGGTGACCGACGCGATGGCCAGCCAGGCGAATGGTGCCAGGAACACAATGATGGCGACGAGGGCTGCCAAGTGCAGCCAGACGGAGGCATAGCGTTCGCCAGATGCAGCGACATGAGAACGCTTGCGCCGCCCGGTCCTTCCAGAAGTAGAAAGTGACGAGGACAGCGTCATACCTGGATTCTTCAGCGCACCAGAAGACGAGGCGGACTCTGCATTGATCGCCATCATCGCCCCGCTTCAGAGGTTCCGCTGACCGACAGCATGCGGATGTACGCCACTGCGAGGACCAACACCACCAGCACAATCAGCAGCGCAATGGCCGAGCCGTAGCCGAAGTTCTGGTTGGAAAATGCCGTCTGGTACGCGTACACGGCTACCGTGGTCGTGCCACCGGCCGGGCCGCCCCGGGTCATCACGTAGACAATGTCGAAGACCTTGAACGCCTCGATCGTGCGCAGCACCAACACCACCATGATTACCGGACGAAGCAGCGGCAAGGTGATGGAGAAGAAGCGGCGGAACGTGCTCGCGCCGTCGACCGCTGCGGCTTCGGTGATCTCGGTCGGGATAACCGCCAAGCCTGCTAGAACAAAGAAGGCGGCGATCGAGGTGTTCTTCCAGACGTCGGCGATGATGATCATATTCATGGCGGAAGTCGGTGTGCCAAGCCAGGACTCGTAATGGCTGATAATGCCGAGCTGGGTGAGTAGCGCGTTGACGGGTCCGTAATCCGCGTTGAAAAGGTAACGCCACATACTTGCCGACACCACCGTTGGCAGCGCCCACGGCATTAACACGGCCGTACGCAGCAGCCAGCGAAACCGCAGCTTCTGCGACATGAGTAAGCCCAAGAGGATACCGAGCACAATTTCGGCGGCCGTCGACACGGCAGTGAAATACACCGTGTGACCGGTAGCGGAGATCAGATCGGTGTCAGTGAGGGCATTACCGAAGTTCCGGAACGCGACGAATTCGGTGGGGGCCGTGGGCATTGGGGAGAGCACGCGATGCAGCGACAACCACACGGTGCGAGCCACCGGGTAGCTGACGAGCCCGAAAACCACCAACGCGGCGGGCGCCAGGAGCGCCGCCGCGATACGGCCGTTGCCGCGAGGCCGGTGATGTGGAGCAGGTGCCGATGGCGGAGCTCCGGGAGCGCGCTCCGCCATCGACGTGGATGGCATGGTCACTGAGCCAGGAGCTTTTCGACTTCTGGCTTCACATCGGTCATGGCCTGCTGCGGCGTGACCTGGCCGAGCAGCGCCTTCTGCACCGCTACTTGCAGCTTCTGCGAGACGGCGTTGTAGGCGACGACGGCCGGGCGGCCCGTCATGTTATCGAACTGCTTCTTGGCAACCGGCACAAATTCCGGCGCGGTAGCGATGACCTTGGGGTCGTCGTAGGCCTTCTTCCAGATGGGAAGCGCGTCAGAAATGTACTGGTTCTGCACGTCGTAGCTGGACACGTACTGGGCGAATTCCCATGCGGCGTCAGCGTTCTTGGAGGTCGCGGTAATAGCCAGCGCCGACGATCCGTTGACGGAAATGCGACCCGCACCACCATTCGGCACCTCGGTGACTACGGCCTGACCGGGCACCTTGGACTGCTTAGGATCGTTGACTGAAGCGAACATGTACGACCAGTTAAGTCCCATCGCGGCGTCACCGGCACCGAACACCTTCACCACATCGTCTTCCAACGACTGCGTAGACGACGGGTTGGTGAGGCCATCTTGGATCGACTTGCGCATGTATTCAAGGGCCTGCACCGCGCCGCCCTCGGTGAAGGCAACCTGACCCTTATCGTCGAACAATTTGCCGCCGAAGGACGCCGTCATCAGCGCCCAGTCGCAGATCACTGCTTCGGCCTGCGCCCACGACCACATCAGCGGGTATTGGACGCCCGCCTTGTCCTTGATCGCCTTGGCTGCGGTGGCTACGCCGTCCCATGTTCCGACGCTTGCCGGGTCGACGCCAGCCTTCGTGAGCATGTCTTTGTTGTAGTAGAAGAACTTGGAGTCCAGCAGCCACGGAACGCCGTAGTACTTGCCCTGGTAGACAGCCGAATCGAGAGCTCCCTTAAGGACATCGTCATTCCAACTGGCTGGGATGCGAGCAGTGATGTCTTGGATCAGACCCTTAGAGGCGAATTCAGCGGGCCAGATGACGTCGATAAAGACCAGGTCGTAGGTGCCAGCGGGCGCGGCAGCGACAATCTTGTCGTGCAGCGCCTCGTAGGCAACGAACTCGCTGTTCACTTTGAGCTTCGGGTGAAGTTTGGTGAACGCCGCGACCATTTCGTTGATGTGATCTTCGGAGTAGCCGGCCTGCTTCATGAACAGGCCCGTGATCGAGCCGGACAGTTCGCTGGCGGTGTTGCCGGAGCCAGAGCTGGCCGGAGCCGAGCTGGACGCGGCGCCGTCTTTCGTGCCGCCGCTTCCGCAGGCAGCTAGCAAGCCAGCGGCGCCGAAACCGGCAGCGCCGAGCAAGAAGCGCCGACGGTTCACGTGGCTAATGAATTCGGACATCTCCACTCCATTCGTTTGGTAACTTTACTAACAAGGTAGAGTGTTTGAGGACTATGGTCAAGCAGAATCGGCGTGGGCGGGCAAGTCGTGATCGAATCGTGAACGGACCACCAGACCACGATGGCCCGGGAAAACAACGCAGCCAGCAATGGTGGCTCGGGGACCAGAATCCCCAGGATCAGAGACGACGGAGGTGCACAGGTGGCGAGCAGAACAGTCGATCGTGATGCCGCAGTGCTCACGCTGCTGCGCGACCGGAACGCAACCCGCCCACAGATCGCGGATGAAACCGGTATGAGCAAGCCCACGGTGTCGGCCGCAATTGCCGCATTGGAGCAGGTCGGGTTGGTTCGGCAGGATGGTCAAATCGTTGGCGCCACCGGACGCAGTCCTGTTGTTTACTCCCTGAATGCCACGGCGCGACTCGTCGTCGGCATCGATGTAGGCGGGGTCAACACTCGTGCCGCCATTGCGGACTTACGCGGCACCATCCTGATCGAACAGACCGAGCTCACTCGATCCACCGGTGTCACCAATCAGGTGTCGGACATTATCGGCAGATTGCGGGCTCGCGTCGCACGGCAGCTGAACTGCCCCCGGCCGCAGCTCGCGGCGATCGTGCTGTCCACCCCGGGCGTGATCGCAGCCGACGGCACCGTCCGACTCGCCTACAACGTCGACTCCGCAGGCAGCCTGAATTACGCGCCGCTCAAGGCCAGACTCAGGGCGCCGCTCCGCATCGAAAATAACGTCAACCTCGCCGCGATCGGAGAACATCGACTCGGTGCTGCCCGACACGTGAAGACGTTCCTGCAGGTATCGGTCGGTGCAGGCATTGGCGTCGGAACTATTTATGACGGACGCCTGCTGCGGGGCCACAACGGAGCGGCGGGCGAGATCTCGTACCTGCCGATCGGGGCCAAGCCGCTGGGCGCCCAACTCGAGACCGGAAACTACGAGAGCGTCACAGCTGCAGCGGGTCTGCTGCAGCGAGCTCAGTCAAAATCGTGGCCAGATCGGCCACCGCACGACGTGGCGGAGCTGTTCACCTGGGCTGCCGAAGGCGACGCGACGGCACGGAAGTTGGTGGCCGACGAAGGCACCCGCATCGGGCTTGCGGTGGTGGCCGCACGCGCCATTGTCGACCCCGAATTGGTGGTTCTTGGTGGCGGCATCGGGCGGAACGAGCTCTTGGTGGCGCCGGTTGCTGCGGTGAGCGAACGGCTACTACCGGTGCCGTGTCCCATCGTCACCACGGAGCTCGCCGACCGGGGATCACTCATCGGCGCAGTGGTTTCCGCGGCGGACGACGCCTGGCAAGACATCATGAACGGCCTCGGCGCCACAGCCGATCCCCCCGCACCACATTCCGAGAAGGAATAGCAATGACTACTCGCACAGTATTCGCGACACCGGCAGAACTGGGCGCCGCACTGGCCCGCGAAATCACGGACGGCATCTCGGCCGCGGCTGTAGATGGGCGAAAGTACCTACTGGGCTGCCCCGGTGGCCGCTCGGCGCGGCCGGTGTATCTCGCGCTCGCTCACGAGATCGCCCGGCGGCAGCTCGACCTGTCGCACGTGGTGATCGTGATGATGGATGAGTATGTAGTCGAGATCGACGGCGAGTACCGCAATGTCGATCCGGTAGAGGCATTCAGCGTAGTGCGCTTCGGTATCGATGAAATCGTGACGCCGCTCTCCGCAGCGGGCACCGGGACTCCGGATTTGTGGACGCCCGACGCCCACGACCCGCAGCGCCACGAAGACCGCATTGCGGCCGCTGGAATCGACTTATTTATTCTCGCCACCGGTAGCTCGGACGGGCACGTCGCGTTCAATACGCCTGGCACGGCGGTCGATGCGCAATCACGCGTGGTGGCGCTGCCGGAGTCGACCCGCACCGACAATGTGCGTACGCACCCGGACTTCAAGACCGCCGACGGCGTGCCGCCGTTCGGCGTGACGGTCGGAACCGGCACGATCGCGCAGTACTCGGCTCGGGCCGTGCTGGTGGCGCACGGAGCGGAGAAGCAAACGACAGCAGACCGATTGTCAGCAGGCACCGGCTACGACCCGCAATGGCCCGCCAGCATCGTTCACGAATGCAGGCAGCCGTCGATCTTCCTGGACAAGGCCGCCGCCGGAGAAAACTAACGAGCTGGACCAACCAGCGCCGCCGCGCCCGCCACCGACTAGCGCAGGGGAACTAGCCGAGCGGCTTACCAGTAGCAGGATCCACCAGGCCCTCGCGGGCGGCCCAGGCCAGCAGCGCGATTTCGGCCGCCGCGGGATCCAACGGTCCGTGATCCAGTCGCAGTTCTTTGAGATAGGCCCAGGCGCGCCCCACAATGGGGCCGGGGCGGACACCCAGCAGCGTCATGATCGCGTTGCCGTCCAGATCGGGTCGGACCCGCGCCAAGTCCTCCTGCGCCGCCAAATGCTCGACGCGGTGCTCTAGTTCGTCATAGGTGGATTGCAGTTTTGCTCGGCGCCGAGGGTTGCGTGTGGTGCAGTCGGCGCGCACCAGTTTGTGCAGCCTGGGCAGTAGCTCTGCGGCGTCGGTGGCGTAGCGGCGCACCGCGGAGTCGGTCCACGCAGCGTCGCCGTAGCCGTGGAAACGGAGGTGCAGAAATACCAGCGATCCGACGGCCTCCACTACGTGCTTGGGGTACCGCAATGCTTTCAACCGGGTGCGCGCCAGCTTGGCCCCCACCACCTCGTGGTGATGGAAGGACACTCCGCCGCCCGCTTCGAATCGCCGGGTCGCAGGTTTGCCGATGTCGTGCAGGAGAGCCGCCAGACGCAGCACCAGGTCGGGGTGCTCGCTGTCCGGGTCGGCACCTTCCAGGTCGATCGCCTGCTCCACCACCGTCAGAGTGTGCTGGTAGACATCTTTGTGCTGGTGGTGTTCATCGCGCTCAAGCCGTAGCGCCGGAAGTTCGGGCAGCACCACTTCGGCCAGCCCGGCGTCCGTCAGGAGCTCCAGTCCGCCACTCGGATCGGCGCCGCACATGAGCTTGGAGAGTTCCACCTGAATCCGCTCCGGCGTAATCCGCCCGATTTCCGCGGACATCTTCGTCATCGCTTCAACCACACGCGGTTTCACGAATAGCCCCAGCTGGGAAACGAAGCGGCAGGCCCGCATCATGCGCAAAGGATCGTCCCGGAAGGACACTTCGGGCGCTTGCGGCGTGTCCAACATCGCGGCGTCCAGCGCGGTCAGCCCACCATTGGGGTCGATGAACTGCAGCGACGGCATCGAGACCGCCATGGCGTTGACAGTGAAATCGCGCCGCACCAGGTCGCCGGCCAACGAGTCGCCGAATGTCACTGTCGGGTTGCGAGTAACGCCGTCATACAAGTCGGCGCGGAATGTGGTGATCTCCAACTGCGCGCCGCCGCGCGAGGCCCCGACGGTGCCAAATTCGATACCGGTGTCCCAGACGGTGTCGGCCCAGCCGTCGAGCACGCCCAAGATATCTGTGGGGCGCGCATCGGTGGTGAAGTCGAGGTCATGGCCGAGCCGCCCGAGCAGCGCATCGCGCACCGACCCGCCGACTAAATACAGTTCGAAACCCGCGTCGGCAAATCGCTGCCCGAGCTCCAGCGCTACGGGGAAGCGGGCGGCAAGTTCGTCGATAGCGCTGCGCTGAGAATCTGTCAACGCCACCAGGTATGACGGCCTAGCCGCATCAAGACCCGCCCCATCAGCGGGGGTGCGCGCAGTCACGGGCTGCGCTCCGGAAGGCT
>JBDTAR010000002.1:0-10328 GCA_039924545.1 Nakamurella sp.
CCTGGTACTTGGCCGCGGCCGGTACCCGGACCTCACCCATGGTGTCGTGTTCGATGCGGAATTCAGGAGTTGTTGAAGAGTTGTCAGCCATACCTCTAACGGTATCCGGGCGCTTTGCCCGCGCCAACTGGACCTGCGTCACACCAATCAGGGCAGGGTGCGGGCGAGCTCGCGCGCGGTGAAGATACAGCCGCCGAGCAGAGTGCCCTCCAGCGTGCGTTTGCCGTTCATGCCGCCGCCGCCGAACCCGGCCGCTTCGCCGATTGCGTACAGGCCCGGCAACACCGAACCATCGGGGCGCACCACCCGGCAGTCTTCGTCAGTTTCAATGCCGCCCAATGTTTTTCGCACCACGGGACGGAGACGGATTGCGACCAAGTCGTTGCGCGGGCCGCGATTGCTTCGCGCTTTATCCCGACCGGCGTTGATTTGCGGGAACGCCGCAAGGCGCACCCGATCGCCCAGGAATGCTCGAATGTTTCGGAGCGAAACCAGTTGGGCATCGGTGAAAAGCTTTGAGCCCCGACCGATTTCGGCGTCATAAGCGTTGACATCCCGAATGAGCGATGGCGCGTCGATCGGAGTTTCGGGCACGAGAGCCGTCATGCGTGACGCCAACGTTGCCAAGTCCGGCGCCGTCACTACATCGCCGCTGCGTTCAATGAGTTGCGTCGCCAGCTCCTGATTGCCCAGCAGGAGATCCCGCGCCACATCGCGGTAGCGGCGGTCTCGGAATGACGGGTTGAACCGCGCCGACTGCACCGCGATCTCCTTGGCGAGGATCTTGCGGTTGAGCACGATCCATGACCATGGATGCTCGGAGGTGCAAATCCGCGCGACGGCCTCGCGAGTGTCGTAGCCGGCCAGGATCGGCGGCGCGAAACGAGAACCGTCGGCGCGCAGCCACAGGCCGGATTTCGGCGGGATGATCGCGAGCCCGTGCCCCTCGAATTCGGCTTCCAGGTGCGCGATTCCGGCCGCGTAAACCCACATATTTTCCAAGTGCGTCAGCGACGCGCCCGACTCCGCGGCGGCGTCGTGTAGGCCACCGTCCAGGTGCGGCCATACCCCGGCGAGTAGATCTGCGGGTGGTTCGCCCCACGCGTCTTGTGGCCAGGATTCGCGAACCTTGGCGAGGTTCCCGGTGCGCCCGCCACCGGCTATGACGATATGTTCGGCGCGGGCTTCGAACCGGCCGGTGGGGTCGACTCCGCGTACTCCGACCACGGCGCCGCCCTCGGTGATGAGCTCGTCCACCCGATGCCCACAGCGGATCGTGATCAGGCTGCCTTCGTAGTCGTTGACCTCGCTCAGCATGGCGGACACCAGGCCCGGCCCGCAGCCCCACAACAGGTGGAACCGTGGAACGCGATTGCCACGCCCGCCCTCGGCCCGCTCCGCCCAGTTGGCCACAGGGATGAAGCCGAGACCTTTCGATACCAGATACTCGCGCACATCCGGGATCGACCGCTCGATATAGCGCTTCGCCCATGCCTTCTGGTGCGTGTCGCTCGGCTCAAACTCGGCGTAGCCCTGCCAATCGGCCCAAGCCAGGTCGAACGAATCGTGAATGCCGACTCGGCGCTGTTCGGGACTGCCGACCAGGAAGATGCCGCCAAAAGCGTCACGCGCCTGCCCACCTAGCCAGGACCGTGGTTGCCGTTCGAGGATCGTGACGGACCGTCCGCGACCGGCCAGCTCCGCGGCGGCGATCAACGCGCTGATTCCGCCGCCGACAATGAGAACATCTGTGCGCGGAAGGCTATCGGCCGCCCCTGCGTTCGCCTCTCTAATGGCTGTGGCGTGCGCCGGTTTTTCTGTGGCTGCCGTGATTGCCGTGATCGCGCTGTCCTCAATAGTGGAGATCACGCGTGCGGTGCCGGAGTTGGAGCGGCCCTGAGTGTTCGTCATGCCCGTCACGTCCTTCGCTTGTTACCTCACCTGTAGTGCGGTGTCATGGCGCGATCCGGCGCCTCAATGCGTTCGCCAGGGGTGCGGGCAGTCCCTTCATGGTTTTGAGCAAGACCGGCAGCGCGCGGAGTTTGCGGCCGGTGAAAGCCGGTGGAATCACTACTTCGATCAGGTGCGGGCCCGGCTCGGCGAGTGCATTCGACAGCTGGACTGCGAACTCGCGGGCGGTCGTCGGGCGCGTCGCGGGCACGCCCATGCCCTCTGCAATAGACACGAAATTGATCGCAGGAGCGGACAAGTCGAGCTGGCTGTGTGCTGCTGCGCCGGAGCTTTTCGCCCCGGTTCGCTGCAGCTCGACGTTCAAGATCCCGTAGCTGCGGTTGTTCAGAATTATTACCGTCACGTCGAGGTTCTCGCGCGCCATCGTCCACAACGCCTGGATGGTGTACATCGCAGAGCCGTCGGCCTCGAGCGATATCACCGGACGATCCGGGCACGCGACCGCCGCACCGACCGCGAGCGGCAGGCCCATTCCGATGGCGCCACCGGTCAAGGTCAGCACATCGTGTGGCGGGCAGCCCGCACTATCCGTGGGGAATGTCGACCCGGACGTCAGTGATTCGTCGACCACGATTGCCCGCTCCGGAAGGAGCGCCGCCACCGTCTGGCATACCGATGCTGCGGTGAGCGGACCGTTTGGCAGCGAGGGCCGATGCGCCGCCTGCGCATCAATCGGCCAATGGCCTACTTTCAGTGAATCCACCAGTGCCGCAAGTGTTTCCGCCACGTCGTAGAAGACCCCGTCGCTGTCGACCGTAAGGCGATAAATGGCGCAGCCGTCGGGCACCAGGTTGCTGGGAATTCCGGGGTAGGCGAAAAAGGACACCGGCGGCGCCGCGTCGACCAACACCAGGTGCTCGAGGCCGCGCAGCTGCGTCTGGCTCATCTCGGCGAGATACGCGAGCCGCTCGACCTTCGGCAAACCAGCGCCGCGTTCGATACGGGTAGGGAAGACTTCCGCGAGTAGCGTGACGCCGGTCGCTGCCGCTAGCTGTCCCGCGAGCTGGAGCCCGCGTCCATGCAGCGCGGCGCCGCCCAGTAGCAGCGCCGTCTTCTTTCCGTGCCGAAGAGCTTCGACAGCTACGTGCAGTACGTTCTCGGGCGCGGCCCGCGGCGCGGCAATGACGGGCATCGTGGCCAGCTCAGCGCCTTCGGACCACGAGACATTCGCCGGCACAATGAGTGTCGCCACGCTACCCGGTAGCCTGCTAGCTGCGGTGATGGCGTCGATGACGTCGCGGGAAAGGCTCTGAGGATCCGTTGCGGTGCGCACAAAGCCAGGAGAGACGTTGCGGGCCACCGTCTCGATATCGGATTGCAGCTGCGCATCAAACGGCACGTGATAGGTGGCGTGATCACCGACGATGTTCACGACCGGAACCCTCGCGCGCCGGGCGTTGTGCAGGTTCGCAAGCCCGTTGCCAAGCCCTGGCCCTAGGTGCAGCAGCGTCGCGGCAGGGCGACCGGCCATCCGGGCGTAGCCGTCGGCCGCGCCGGTGGCCACCCCCTCGAACAGGGCGAGAATCGCACGCATCTCCGGCACGTCGTCGAGCGCGGCGACGAAATGCATCTCGGAAGTACCAGGGTTGGTGAAGCACACCCGCGTACCGGCGTCGACCAGCGTGCGCAATAGTGCCTGCGCTCCGGTTGTCATAGCGACCTCGCCTCTCGTTCGTGCCCGTATCGTCACGGTAGGGCACAACGCCAGGAACTGTCGACGACGCGGCGCTCTCGCGGACTATTCGACGGGGCCCAGCCGTTGGCGTAGAGGGTTGGTGGGCGAACGCCGTCATACATCGTTGGTTTTATCAGGCGCATTCGGTGGGCGCGGTTGGCACGCACCACGGCTCGTCGGAATTCGGATTGGAAGGTGAGGTCGGCTCGATGTCGATGCATGGGGGACTTGGCACGTGGCAATCTATGCGGTCATTTTCGCGGGACCGATCGGTGACCGCGAAGAAGCTCCCTAAAGGCACGGCGCGGCGTATAGCCACGTTGGCAAATCCGTATCGACGCCTCGTGGTGCTGCTGCTTGGTTTGCTCGCGGTTGATGCTATAGCGGGCGCCGCAACTCCGCTGCTTGTCCGCGCGATACTCAATGACGGAATCCCGCACAAAAACGCCTCGTTGGTCGTGGTGCTCGCTCTGATTTTGGCCGGGCTGGCTGTCATCGAGGCGGCTTTGTCACTGGTCGAGCGGTACGCGTCGTCACGTATCGGTGAGGGCCTGATCTACGACATGCGCGCGAAAGTCTTCGCCCATGTGCAGCGGATGCCCATCGCGTTTTTCACCCGCACACATACCGGCGCGCTGATTTCGCGGCTCAACAACGACGTGCTCGGCGCGCAGCGAGTGTTCACTTCCACGCTGACCAGTCTGGTGAGCAGCATCTTCACGCTCTCCCTCACGCTGGGCGTGATGTTCACGCTGTCGTGGCAAATCACCCTGGTAGCGATCGCCATGTTGCCGCTATTTCTATTGCCTGCCCGCTGGATCGGGCGGAAACTCGCGACCATCACTCGAGAGAGCTACAACCTCAACGCGTCGATGAACACGACGATGACCGAGCGCTTCAATGTGGCTGGAGCCCTGCTGGTGAAGATCTTCGGTAGGCCCGCAGAGGAGGACGCACAGTTTTCCGGCGAGGCAGCCCGGGTGCGCGATATCGGAGTGACCAGCGCGATGTACGGGCGGGTATTTTTTGCAGCACTCATGCTGGTGGCGTCACTGGCAACCGCGCTCGTCTACGGATGGGGCGGCGTCGAAGCAGTACACGGCGTTCTTGACGTCGGCACGGTGGTGGCGCTGGCGCTATATCTGACGCAGCTATACGGACCGCTGACGTCGCTATCCAACGTGAACGTAGACGTGATGACGGCGCTCGTCTCGTTCGACCGGGTCTTTGAGGTGCTCGATCTGAAGTCGATTATCGTGGAGCGCCCTGAGGCAATTGAGCTTCCGGCAGGTCCGGCGGCGATCGAATTTGATCACGTCGATTTCGCGTACCCGTCGGCTGCTGCGGTATCTCTGGCATCGCTCGAATCGGTAGACGTGCTCGACGATGCGCCGCAGCCACAAGTGCTGCACGATGTCTCGTTCACGGCCGCTCCGGGCGAGCTGGTAGCACTGGTGGGCCCTTCGGGCGCCGGTAAGACGACAATCAGCCAGCTGGTGAGCCGCTTGTATGACGCTGATCGCGGCGCGGTGCGCCTGGCGGGCGTCGACGTCCGGGACACCACGTTCGAGTCGATCCGGGACACTGTGGGCTACGTGACGCAAGATGCGCACATGTTCCACGACACGATCCGCGCCAACCTGCTCTACGCGAAGCCGTTGGCCACCGATGCGGAATTGTGGGCCGCGATCGAGCAAGCGCAGATCGTCGACCTGGTGCGCTCGCTCCCGGACCAACTGGACACGGTCGTCGGCGAACGGGGCTATCGCCTCTCCGGTGGGGAGAAGCAAAGGCTGGCAATCGCGCGCCTGCTCCTGAAAGCACCGCGTGTCGTCGTGCTGGACGAGGCCACCGCGCACTTGGATTCCGAATCGGAAGCGGCCGTGCAACTGGCGTTTTCGACAGCGCTCGCCGGACGCACTGCACTCGTGATCGCGCACAGGCTGTCCACGGTGCGTGAAGCCCACATGATTGTCGTCTTGGATGGCGGACGAGTAGTAGAGAAGGGCACGCACGATGAGCTCATCGTCGCAGACGGTCTGTACTCGGAGCTTTATCACACTCAGTTCGACCGAGCCCCGCACTAACGCTGGACTCCGGCTGGCACTGAGGCTGAGGCTGAGGCTGAGGCGGTGCTTTGGGGCTGGGCGGTGCTGTGAGGCTGAGTCGGTGCTGTGAGGCTGAGGCGGTGCTGTGAGGCTGCGGCGGTGCTGTGAGGCTGTCAGGTTGCGTGGGTGCGCGCGTGGCCTGCCCAGCGATGAACATGGAACAATGGGGCCCGTGGCTGGTAGACGCAAAATGGGCAGCAAAGACATGGTGATGACCATGGTCATCGTCCTAGCGGTGGTCGGGTTGATCGCCGTGTATGGCCAGAACGTGTCGTTCGCACCGGGTGGGCAGGCAGCGGCTGGCCCGGTGCCGACGGCCAATGTGGTTGGCGGGTTCTCGCACGCTAAGGCGACGATGGATTTCGCGATCACGGTGCCTGGCAATGTGCCGGAATCGTGGCATCCGAATTCGCTATCCGTCAGCGACCCCGAAGTATCTAACGACGGCATCTCGCAGGTTGGCACGCTCAAGGCAGTGCGAGGCGGATGGGTGACCGCGAAGGATACGTTTATTCAACTGGTTGAAGCCGCGGGCAATATCTCGCAGGTGCTCACTAGCGAATTCGGCCAGACGCGGCAGGTTACCGGCACGGTCGAGGCAGGTGGGGCGAGCTGGAGCGTGACGACGGGCGTGCGCAGCGAGGTTGCCTGGGTGCGCACAGTGGCATCTCCTAACAGCGTGAATTCTGACGGCTCGACGAAGGGTGGTAGGACGACGTTGCTGATTAGCGGCAACGCATCCGAGGCGGACTTCCGAGCCCTGGCGGCCGCGGTTTCCGACGCGAAGTAATTCGCGCGGCACGCGCTGAGAGCGGTACTAGACCCGGACGTTTGTCGTGCTTGCCGCCTGCTGTGCTTGCCGCATCCTGCTGTTGCCGAATCCTTCCCGGCTTTGTCCGGCCCGCTCCAGCGTCCTGCCCGGCCGTGTTCTGCCGCTTCGCGCGCTATCCCTCGGGCGTTGACTCGGCGGCAAGCGCGTCGTCGACCCGTTTGCGGGCGCCAGCCAGGAATGTTTCGCAGGCGCCGGCGAGGGCCTGACCGCGTTCCCATGACGTGAGTGATTCGTCCAGCGTGAGCCCGCCGGCTTCGAGTTTGTCCACTACGGCAGCAAGTTCGTCGCGCGCCGCCTCGTAGCTCTTTGGCAGGTCCTTTTTGCCCACAGGTGGCGCTGCATTAGCCTTCGCTGCCGTGTCTTGGGCTGCTGTGCTGCTCTTTGTCGCCATCGTTACCGACCTTCTTCCGTACCGTTTGAAGTTGCCAAAATTGCACCGTCCGCCACCCGGATGCGCAGGGATGTGCCGGCCGGCGCGTCGGTGGTGCGCCGCAACACCGTAGTGCCAGGCTGATCTACGGAATGGTGGACTATCTGCACCACGGCGTAGCCGCGCGCTAGCGTCGCCGCAGGCCCGAGCACAGCGAGCTGTGCGGTGCGGCGCTGCAGGTCGGTAGCTCCGAGGTCGAGCGTGCCGCGTAGCGCCAGCAATGCACGCCCGGCGAGACCGACGACGTCGTCCGTACGCCGATCCAGCGGTCCATGCGGATCGGCAAGTGCCTGCGCCGCCGTTAATCTCGACAACCGAGCAGATTCGGTGTCCACCCATCCGGCTAAGGCGCGGCGCATCCGGTGGCGACCTAACTGCACCGCACGGAGCTCCGCCGCAGCGTCCGGAACCACCCGTTTGCCTGCGTCTGTCGGCGTGGAACATCGCACGTCGGCGACGTCGTCAACAATGGGGTGATCTGGCTCGTGGCCGATTGCCGAGATCACTGGGGTGCGACATGCTGCCACGGCCCGACAGAGCGTCTCGTCCGAAAACGGGAGCAGATCTTCCACGCTGCCACCCCCGCGCGCAAGGATGATCACATCGACGTCCGGGTCGGCGTCCAGCCGTGTGAGCGCAGCCAAGATCTGTGGAACGGCGGACGCGCCCTGTACCACCGGGTTCTCCACCCGGAACTGCACCGCTGGCCAGCGCAACCGAGCGTTGGTGAGCACATCAGACTCTGCGGCGCTCGCGTGACCGGTGATCAAACCGACGAGATGCGGGAGGAACGGCAGGGGCTTCTTGAGATTCGGTGACGTCAATCCCTCGGCCGCTAAGAGCTGTCGGATGCGTTCCAACCGGGCGAGCAGTTCACCGATACCAACGGGATGGACCTCGTCCACCCGGAACGACAGGGAGCCGCGCGCCGGGTAGAAGGTGAACTCGCCGCGTACGACGACCCTGTCGCCTTCCTTCGGTGGCCGGCCCAGCGCCGCGAATACCGATCGGAACGCGGTGACCTGCAGGGACACATCGCTGGACGGGTCGCGAAGGGTGAGGAACACCATGCCCGACGACGACCGCGCGTTGAGCTGCGCGATCTGCCCTTCCACCCATACCTGCGGGGCTCGCGAAATATACTCGACCATTTTTTGGCTGAGCATACGCACTGGCCACGGATTCTCTCGAGTGGTCTCGGTGGCCCGCGCCGCGACAGGGTGCGCCGGCTCGGTAGAGAGCGTCATGACACGGACTTTCGATGGGCGCGCCCGCCCGCATCCGAACGCAAAGTGGTGAGCCGGTTCTCCAACGTCGTGAGGTAGGCCGCTCGCGCTTGCCCGTCCTGCTCGTACTCGAGGAGGGCTGCTACCCCGTCATGGTTCAGGTTCTGCAGTCGCGCGCGTAGCTGGGTAACACGCAATTCGTCATAGTCGGACATTGTGTCCGGACCCGCACTTGCGGCGGTGTCACTGTCCTCGTCGGTGTCACTGTCCTCGTCGGTGTCGGTGTCGGTGTCGGTGTCGGTGTCGGTGTCGGTGTCGGTGTCACTGTCGTCGTCGGTGTCGGCGTCACTGCCTGCACCGACAATGTCGGCAGTATCGGCAGCGTCGACTACTTCGACCTCGTAGTCACTGTCTTCATCATCGAAGTGCGCCCACGGGGGATGCACTTCCGGGCGATCAGTCAACGGTGCCAGAAGCTCCTCGCCCCGCGTTGCCAGCTGCGCGATCTCCTGTTGGATGCGCATCGACGTCCGCAGTGCGTGTCCGGCCAGCGTCACCGCCATTGCGGGAACGTCCTCAGGCAGAGCGCGCAGTCGGTCAAACCCGACCGCGAGAACGCCAGCGGCGACACGGAAAGGAAAAGGAACGTTCATGGCCATACATCTACCCTGCCTGACCGACAGAGTTCCTGTCACGCTGGCGCAGCGACACATGGACGGAAATTCCCGCGCGCCGCCACATCGAGGGCCACTTAACCGCGTTCGGCGAACGATTCTTCGCGGTTGCGCGCGCCGGCCCCGCGGAGCGGCTGCGCGATTATCCGCACCAGTGCGAGCAGTAATGCGGCCCCGGTGGCTACCGCCATGATCGGGAAGCTAGAGACGACCTTGGTTGCGCTGAAAATAGTGCCCTGGCCACCGACCAGCCGGAACGTGACGAAAACCAGCAGCGTGAGCAGGATTGGTGCCTGAACCATCGCTGTGAACAAATTTCTGCGTCGCACCGCGAGCGTCGCCAGCACGATGCCGAACGTAAAGATTGTGCCGAATATCCAGCCGATGGTGTACTGACCGCCGGAGTGGCCCACCACCATGCCTACGGCGCCGATCACTAGGGCGATCAACACGGCGCCCCAAGAGGGCACACCTCGCACCGTCAGGAGCACGGACGAGTCAACGGGCTGGAGCGAACGGCGCGGCGGGTAAGTCACGTCAATACGGTACCGGTTTTGCGGGTGGAAGCGGTGTCACGTGGCGACAAACAAGTATGACGCTGTCCTCGGGCCATCGCCGGTGTCGAGATGCAGGGCCGCCTCGGGTGCGCTGGACACGGCTGCTGCGGCGCGCGGATCCAACACATCATGGACGTGGTGATCGATCAGGTAAGCGTATGGGAACGAGGTGCTGAGTAGGTTCGCCGATACCCGACTGGTGAGAGCCCGACCGACGAGCGCAGGTGTTTGCGGAGCAGGGTTGTGCTCGTGAATCCGGCCGCGTTCGCGATCTGATCGATTGGCAGCGCTGTCGATTCGAGCAAGCGTCTGGCATGGTCGACTCGCCGCTGGATGACCCATTGCGTCGGGCTCTGTCCGACTTCGGCACGGAAGCGGCGGGTGAAGGTACGCACGCTCAATCGTGCATACCGTGCCAGCTCGGGTACGGACAGCGTTGAGTCGAGGTGGCGCAGTGCCCAGTTACGGGTATCGGCGGTGGAGCTGTCGCTGTCAATCGGTATTGGATGCTCAATGAATTGGGCTTGGCCGCCGTCGCGCCACGGCGCAACCACACATCGCCGCGCTGCAGCGGCCGCGACTTCAGCGCCGAAGTCGCGGCGCACCAAATGTAAGCAAAGGTCGATGCCGGCCGCACCGCCCGCTGAGGTGATAACGCGGCCGTTGTCGACGAACAACACATCTGGATCGACACTGACCTTGGGAAACAACGTGGCTAGTCGAGCGCACAAACCCCAATGCGTGGTGGCGCGAAGGCCGTCAAGCTTCCCGGCTGCGGCCAACACAAACGCCGAAGTACACAAGCTGACGATTCGAGTTTTCTCTGGAATGTGCGCGAGTGCTGCGGCGACGACA
>JBDTAR010000003.1:0-36180 GCA_039924545.1 Nakamurella sp.
CAACGAAACCAGGATCGTGCCGCTCGGTACACAACCAGGGCCCACTTGCGAATTTACCTCGAAGAGTTTCACCCGAACACGTCAAGTTTGCCGGTGATTCGCCCCGTTTTCTACCACCAGCGGGCCGGAAAACCCGCGGGCCTGTCTTTCGACGCCGTGTTGAACCTCGTCAAACAAGCCGCCGATTTGGCGCGCGGCGCATGCCCCGCCATGCCGACCAGCATGCACTGTCACCTGCTGCGGGAAACCAAGGCGATGGACCTCTACCAGCAAGGAATCCAGCTGCCGATCATCGTGCGGCTCTTCGGACACGAACAGGAAGCAACGAGCAGCGAGTTCTACGCGTTCGCCACCATGGACATGATGCGCGCAGCAATCAACGCCGCCACCCCAGCACCGAACCACCGACCCAAACGCTCACCGAGCAGACACTTCAAACCCTGTGCAGCCTGCGATAACACCAGGAACGTTAAGCCGAGGAACCGGAACCATCTCGCCTCACCGCCAGTCGAAACCCCGATTCCACGGCTTAACGAAAACCTCGGCATAATCTGAATGGAACACGGCGCCGCCGTCGCTAGTCCGGCCCCTGTCGCGGCCCGACCTTCCCTTCGCATAGTCGAACAGGCGCTTGACGTGGGTCGCCAGTTCCTGGTGCCGGCGGGTGCGCGGCGACGGCCCCGACGGGATGCGCCACCGATCGAACGACGCCCGCGCAACCCGCAGTTTGCGGCACATCCAGCTGATCGGATAGCTCGCCTTCTCCGCGTCGATGAACTCGAACACGTCTTTTACCGATGCTTCGCGGCGAAAAACGCGCTGACTTTTCCCAAAAACTCCTTCTCCCGTTTCAACTCCGCGACCTGCACCAACACCGCCTAATACTGGGGCCACTCCACCGGGCCCCGCTCCTGCCGATCGGCCTCGGGTGCTCCTCTCGCCACCTGCGCACCCAATTACTCAGGGTGCCCTCGTTGATCCCCGACTCCGGCGCACACTGCGCAATCGGCCGACCCGAGGTCACCACCAACTCAACCGCGTCAGCCCGGAACTGAGCCACGAACGGGGCCATATGCCCGGCCGGCAGCCACTCGTCCAACGACGGCGGCAACAAAAACTGCTGAACCGAGTCAAACCGACGAAACGTCTTCACCACCGGCACCACCACAGCCTCCACTGGGTCGACTCGGGTCACATCGAAAAGCCCGCCGTCACAACGGTTCTCGTCCATACCCAATCATCTCAGACCCCACACGCCAGCCACACCAACGCCGACCAGCGGGTTCTACACTCTGACCCACACTCCTAGCCGCGTGGGCAGCGTCATACTCGTCACTTCTTGCACTTCATCGACGGACGCTGAGATCAGTCAGCGCTAACACCAGGTCACCGGTGTCACCTATCGGTGACGAGAGTGTGCGCTGATGTAGGTTGAGTGTCGGCCGCTACTAGGATCGTTCGGCACGGGAGCCGCATTTTTTCATTTACCGACCGTCAAATGTGATGCATAAGACATCACAAAAGTGGCGTCAGCTGGTGATGTCCTTGCGTCGGAAAACCAGGAATGCGGCGGTAATGAATACGGCCGCGTACGCAATGGATTGGAATGCGCCGCGAGTGATGTCGAACCAGTTCACCGGGTCGACCATGGCGCCGGACCACGCGAACGAGAAGTGCGTCGGCAGCCAATTGCGCAGCGCCCCGAGAGCCGTGATCTGGTCCAGGATCTGCGACACAATCGACAGCAGCACAGCAGTTCCGACGGCCCCGAGCGGTATGTCCGTAGCGACCGTCATCAGGAACGCGAGGCCAGCAACCCACGCCAGTTGCGAGATCATCGCGACCACCACCAGCGCTACCCGCCACCACACAGCTCCGCCGCCGAATGTGTCTCCCGTCGGCGTCGATAGCGGCCCCGGACCGTATGCCGCGAGCCCCACCAGGACGCTCACCACGACCAATGTGGCGATAGCAGCCAGACTCAGGATGGCGGCGACCACGAGCTTCTGCCGCAGCAACCGTAGCCGCGGCACCGGCATCGCCAGCAGATATTTCAGCGACGACCACGACGCCTCGGACGCGACCGTATCGCCGAAGAACAACGACACCACCACGGTGAGTAGGAAGCTGGACGAGAAGAACAGCACAACTATCGCGAAATTCGCGGCCGACGACTGAGCCATGTCGATGAACGATGATGTCGAGGGGCCAGCGTTGTCGGAACCGAGTGCAAATGCGCCGGCCAGAATCAACGGCAGCGCCACCATGAAGCCGAGAGCGATCTGCGTGCGGCGCCGTTTCATCTGCCGGGCCATTTCGACTCGGATGGGTAGCGTGCGGTCGGCGCGGAACGGCACCGTAGGCGCGTGTGGATCGGCCCGCGGCAGGTGGGCCATGGCGGCGAGCACGGCATCGGCCGAATGGTCGTGGTGGATCGGGCTCATGGCGACGTCCTCACGGCAGTACCGTTCGCAGCTGAATTGTGTGGCGGCTGCCCGCCTTCTGCATGTCCCTCTTCTGCACGTCCGTCTTTCGAGCGCATGCTCCCCGCGGCGATCAGGTCGAGGAAGACCTCCTCCAGTCGATTCCGAGGTGCGATCGCGGTCACTGGAACATCACCGTCGATCAGCGCCCGCATCAGAACTGTCACCGATACCGTGCCGCGATCGACGGCGATCCCGCCGGGCGCGGCTTCGATCTCGCCGAGTCCCGTCAACCGGGCCAGTGCGTGGCGGGCCGCATCGGGTTCGGACGTCGACACGAGCAGATCGCTGGAATGCGACACCATCTCGCCGACCGTACCTGCTGCGATGGTGCGACCCTCCGACACGATGACGACATCCGAGCAGGTCTGCTCCACCTCGGACAACAAGTGGCTGGATACGACCACGGTGCGGCCGGTGGCGGCATAGCGGCGCAGAACCTCGCGCATGGCGTGAATCTGGGGTGGATCGAGGCCGTTCGTCGGCTCGTCGAGAATCAGTAGGTCTGGCAGCCCGAGCATGGCCTGTGCGATCGCGAGTCGCTGCCGCATGCCCTGCGAATAGGTACGCACCTTACGTTTGATCGCGTCGCCCAGCCCGGCAATTGCCAACGCCTCCGCCATATACGAGTCACTAGCGGGTCGGCCAGTTCCGCGCCAGTACAGGTCGAGGTTCGCCTTTCCGGATAAATGTGGCAGGAATCCAGAGCCCTCGACAAAGCTGCCCACTCGCGCCAGCACCGGTGTGCCTGGACTCACCGGCTCACCAAACAGTCGTATATCGCCCGCAGATGAACTGATCAGTCCCATCACCATGCGAAGCGTCGTCGTTTTACCGGCGCCGTTGGGCCCGAGCAAACCAAGGACCTCGCCTCGCCGGACGGTGAACGACACGTCGTCAACCGCGGTGACGCCGCCCGGATAGACCTTTTTGAGTCCGGTGACGACCAGCGGCGGAGGAGGCTCGGCGTCGCTTGGTATGACGCTGTCCGCACCGGTTGCCCGGCTCCGACGTCGCGGTTCATTCCGACTGCGGCCCACCAGCACCAGCGCCGCGAACCCGAGGAGCAGGATCGCGCCCAAGGCGATGGCCCAGCCGACCGGGCTTTCATCATTGTTGATCCGTACCCCGCCGGCCTCGGGCACCAGCACATTCCCGGTCGTCGCGCCGATCCCACCGGCGGCGCCGGTGAAGGCGCCACCACTTCCGGCGCCTGAAAGCGACACCCTGTATGCGGCAGGGAATGTCGACGCGGGAAAGCCCTGATCGGTGGTGGCCACGCGGACACCGAGGGCCTTTCCCGCTGCCACCTGGAACGCGACGGCAGGCAAATGCACAGTAACGGTGACGGGGGTGCCGTCCGCAGGCAGATCCGGGATGCGGATCGGCGCAACCGCTCCGCCCGCCGGGCCCGAGCCGAGCATGGCCGCGATACCACCAAGCCCGGACTGGCCTGCAGGTGACGCGCCGCCGGTAGTTAAACCGCCACCGGAGCTCGAGTCGGAGCCGGTGGTGTCCCCAGCAACGTCGTTGGTCGAGGCTGGATTCGCGGCAACGAGCGACAGAAATAGGACTGCGGAGTGATCTGCGTGCGGATCCGGGCTTGGTGTCGGGATCCGGGCAACATTCAGCCTGAGCGTGGCCGACCCGGTCACGACGATGGGCGCGGCAAGAATCTTGGACACAAAAAGCGCCGTCTGCCCTGGCATGGCGGTGAGCCCGCCGAGCGCCCCAGAAGCGAGTGATCCGACCCCCGGAAGCGAGGTGATCGCGGCGGGCTGCCCACCTGGTGGGTTGACAATGGTTTGCGCCGGGCCACGCAGTCCGATGGAATGCTCCGGCGTCGTGGTGCGATCCAATCCCGGATAGTCGGGCAGTTCGAGCGTGCGCACACGCGGCGTGCCGCGCTGCGAAACGGGGCCTGCAACGGCGTACTGGAACGAGCGCGATGGCTTCGACCCGTGCCCGGCGAGGTAATAGCGAAACCAGTCGGTGATGCGATCCTGCGACTGCCCGTCGAGGCCACCGCCACTATGCCCGCCTGGGTACCAACCCACCGCGACTGGGGTACCTGCGGCCGCGATCTCCCGAGCATTTGCATCAGCCTGGTCTAGGCCGAACAGAGTGTCCTGTTCGCCCTGGAGAAGTAGCGTGGGCGCGGTGATTTTCGAGACAACCTGAGCTGGACTCGATCTCGTAAGTAGCGCTGTCATGGCTGACGATATCCGGCCGGATTCTGCCACCTGCAGATAGGCGGCGCACAACTGCGGCATCAATCGTCCGCAGGCGTCCGCTACGGGGCTTATTCCGCTGCCGTTCGGGCCGTCGCGGCCCGAGGAGTTCCCGGGTGGGTTGTCGGCGGGGCCGCCGGGAGATGCGTCATTCTCGTTTGCGGTGCCAGCGCCGGGACCGGCAGCGAGGATGGACGACATCAGGGCCGCTGTCCAAGCCTGCTTGAACACGCCGTCCGCGGCAGCCGGGACGAAAGCGGGGGTCGGCGCGACTCCAGCCGCACTCGGCGACGGCGGGTTGCTGCCCACCGTCACCCGCCCAATGTTGTTAGGAAACAGGGCCTGCTCCAGGTTGTTCCAGGTCTCCACGGCAGCCACCGCATCGACACGGGGATCGGTGCCAGCGAGCATCAATGACAGTGCACCGCCGTACGAGCCTCCGGTGACGCCCACCCGTGGATCGTTCGGGCCGTCCTGGGCCACCTCTGGCTGCTTGGCCAGCCAGTCGACCAAAGCCCGCGCATCGGCGACCTCGTAATCGAGCGAGTCGAGGGCGATCCGCCCAGTCGAATTGCCGAAACCCCGCGCGGAGTAAGTAAGCACCACGAATCCGGCAGCAACTAGCCGCTCGGCATCGTCAACGACAGATTTCTTCGATCCGCCGAATCCGTGCGCGACGATGACGGCGGGCGCCGGCGTCACCGTCGGCACATACAGCGACGCGTCGAGAGCGATGGTCTCCGACTCACCCGGTCCGCCGGGTACCGAAACGGTGAGGTTGTCGGGTTGAACGGCGACGGGTGCGGTCGCGACCTGAACCGCGACCAGCGCGCCAATCGCAATTGCCACTACGGACGCGACTGCGACCCATCGGCGGGGCCTCGAACGCAGCAACCTGCCAAGGATCATTACTACAGCCTGCCAGATCACGGATGACAACCTGTGATTCGCCGAGTCACCCGGATCGGTCGACAGGGTGTGTCACACTAGAGATGCATGGAGGGGAGTATTCCCGTCTCACGCGGCGATGTCGTCAGCACGGTGAACGAGCACTTGCAGAGTTCCCCGGTATCGCCGATCGTTTTCGCATTTCCGACGCGAAACGGTGGAAGAGACCTCCGGCGATGCCTTGTCGTATCTGCCGGAGGAGAAAATACATGTCGGTACCGCTGTGGGTGTGGGGCCTGGTGCTCGCCGCCATCGCCGCGATCTTCATCGTCAGCCTGGTTTTCGGTCGTAAAGCCCACGAAATTTCCGTAGCCGAAGCAGCGAAATGGGTGAGCGGCTACGTTACCCTCGCAGTGCTATTTGGCCTGGGAATCTGGGTAACGGCCGGAAGTCGCTACGCTGGCGAATTCTTTGCGGGATACGTCACTGAATATGCGCTCAGTGTCGACAACCTCTTCGTGTTTGCGATCATTTTGACCGCGTTCCGGGTCCCGCGCCCGCTACAGGGCAAGGTTGTGCTGATCGGGATCGGTATCGCGTTGGTGCTCCGTGGCGGATTGATCGCGGCCGGTGCCGCGCTCATCCACAGCTTCTCCTGGGTGTTTTACATCTTCGGCGCGTTCCTGTTGCTCACCGGCGTGAACCTGCTGCGCAGTAAGCCGGAATCCGAACACAAGGAACCGGCCTCCGTACGGTTGCTGCGTCGTGTTATGCCGATGTCATCCGATTACGAAGGCAAAAAATTCCTGGTGAAACAGGACGGTAAGCGCCTTGCCACACCGCTGCTCGCCGTCATCGTCGCATTGGGCTTCACTGACATCGTCTTTGCGCTTGACTCCATCCCAGCCATCTTTGGACTGACCAAGGAAGGCTTCCTGGTTTTCACCGCGAATGCCTTTGCGCTGCTCGGATTGTCGGAAATGTACTTCTTGCTCGGTGCGCTGTTGGATCGGCTGCGCTTCCTCGGCAAGGGCCTCGCCCTGATCCTGTTGTTCATCGGTAGCAAACTCGTCCTCGAAGCCCTGGCCGAAAACACGCTGCCCTTCCTCGCCGGCGGGAAGCCGATCAGCTGGGCGCCCGAGTTTAGCCCAGCTTTTTCGCTGATGGTGGTCGGCTCCATCTTGGCTGTCACGGTGCTCGCCAGCGTGCTCGTCAGCGCGTATGAGAGTCGCAAGCAAATCGCCGACGCGCAGGAACGACACGGCGAAGCGAACCCTGGTTAGGTTCACCTTATGAAGCCGAACCAACTGGCGCTCTTTCGCGCGTATGGTCGTCCCGCATTCGCCGCCAATGGCACGGTGATCGCGGCGCTGTCGACACCAGATGTCGACGAAGACCGCTATAACGGTGTGCTTCACCGACTCTGCAGCGGCGCCGCGGCAGTGCAGTTCAGCCGGGGTCCGCGCGACTCTGCGCCGGTCGTATCGCCGAACGGAGCGCTGGTCGTATTCCTGCGCGCCGGGTCCTCCGGGCCAGCCCAGCTCTACGCGATGCCTTACGACGGCGGTGAGCCGTTCCAGCTTGCGGAACATCCGCTCGGAGCGTCAGCGGTGACATTTTCTTCCGACGGGCGGACGATCGCGTACCTCGCCGCGGTTCCGGAATCGGGTCGTTACGGCACCGAGGCTGGGCTGCCGCAGAGTGAATCCAGCAGCGCGTCGCAGACCGTTTCGCAGTCTGTGTCCAAAGGGGAGGGCCAGCCGCCTGCGGCATCCGCCGAGGCAGCGCGCCGCGAGTCAGATGCTCCGACTCCGGACGCTGAAGCCCCACGACGCATTACGTCGATGGCGTATCGCACGGATGGCCGCGGATTCACCGGCGATCAACGTGAACAGATATTCGTGCTCGACCTGGTGAGCGCGGACGGAGCCGCCATTCCGGATTCGAAGTCGCGTCAGCTGACCGCGGAGACTGTTCCGATCGGGCGGCCTGCCTTTACGCCGGATGGCCGCGAGGTTGTGTACGAGCGAGCGCTGAGCGCCGAATCGCTGCAGGCGGAGATTGCTGCGGTAGCGGCGAACGCGACAGAGCCAGGGATCGGACGTTCCGTCGTCGTAGCTGGCGGTGACGCTACGAACCCAGTAGCGGCAGGTGACACTCTCTACTACATTGGCGCCGCGTTTGACGGGCACGATTTCGCCGGACGCACCCCTGGGCTCTGGGCGGTGCCGTACCTCGGCGGCCGACCGCGACGACTCACGGACACGGAAACCGTGCATGTGGACGGCAGCGTCGGCGACCCTGTCGTCTGGCACGACTCCGTCCTAGTCGCCGTCGCTGACCGGGGAAGCGTGACGATCCGGGCGGTCCCGATCGGAGCGAACCAGGCGCCGCTCGATGCGCTTCCCGTGCTGATCGGCGGGCAGCGCGTCGTCACATCCTTCGTTGTGTCGGGGAAGCAGCTTGCCGCAGTGGTGGCGGACCCGGCAAGCTGCGGGGACGTCGTCATAGGTGACATTGCCGCGCTGATAGTGCCGCATGACGACTCGGCAGAGACCTGCCTGACCGACATATCTGCGCCACTGCGAGAGGCTGGGATATCAGCGCCGATCGAGCTTGCCGGGACCGCCCCTGACGGCTACCCGGTGCACGGCTGGTTGGTGCTGCCACCCGCAGGCAAGTATTCGGCGCCGCATCCAGTGCTGCTTGACGTGCACGGCGGGCCGCACGCCTCCTATGGGTGGGGGGTGTTCGACGAAGCGCAGATGTACGCGACGAACGGGTATGCCGTCGTGCAGCCCAATCCGCGCGGTTCCTCCGGGTACGGCCAGGCACATGGTCGGGTGATCGTCGGCGCGCTTGGCTCCGTCGACGCGGACGATGTCCTCGCCCTCTTGGACGCGGCGCTGTTGCGGGACGATCTCGACGCTGCGAAGGTCGGTGTGATGGGCGGCTCCTACGGCGGATTTATGACGAGTTGGCTGGCGTCGCACGCACCAGAGCGATTCGTCGCCGGTATATCGGAGCGGGCAGTGAACGCGTGGGATTCGTTTGTGGGTTCGTCAGACATCGGATTCTTCTTCGCCGATGCGTATGTGGGATCCAACCCGGCGGTGCAGCGCGCAATGTCGCCGCTTAATCACTCGGATCGGATCAATATCCCGCTGCTCATCATCCATTCGGAGCAGGATTGGCGCTGTCCGATCGAACAGGCACAGCGGCTGTTCGTGGCGCTGCGATCCCGTGGTGCAGAAGCCGAAATGCTGCTTTTCCCGGGCGAGGGACACGAGTTGTCCAGGTCGGGGCGCCCGAAACATCGGACGCAGCGTTTTGAGGCGATTCTGGACTGGTGGGCGAAGTATCTGCCGGTCGGTCGAGCTGCGGAGGTCACCACACAAACCCTTCCGACGACGCAGTCAAAATCCGGCTAGCAATGACGTCATGCGAATCAAATGGTCCACTGGCATATCGCTGAGAGTCCGTCGAGAATCAGCCGGCCGGCGCCCCCAGATGAACAGCAAGCCGGCAGCCGCGTCGGTGTGCAGCACGTCGCCCCCATCGATAGGGGTGGTGAACTCGAGGACTCCGACGCCGCCGCGCACCTGCAACGCCACATCGTCAGCCGCCATGCCCCGGATGCGTGCGTCGAAATCTGCCCCGGGGCGCGGATCCTCCTGCAGTCCTCGGATCAGTAACCATTCTGAGAGGTGGCTAACGGAGTGCACTGCGAACTCAGGCTGCGCGAGAAACTCCTCACCGAGGGTGTCATCACCGATCATGTCCCACCGATGCAATGCGAATTCCTGACGGAAATGGCAGGCTAGATCGGTCACAGTAAAGCCCCAGCCGCCGTCGGGAATCACCTGATTCGGCTGCCTTTCATCCAGGGCGGTGAGGGCGGTCGTCATGCGCATCTCGGCTCGGTCCAATTCGTCTCGTAGCCTGATGTCGTCGACCAGCCGCCAGGTCTCGTCTCGCTCCAGCCATGACCCGAACGGTGGGACCGGGTCCCCTGCACCGAATGCCTCAGCCTGATCGGCTAACGCCACACACCCTGCGGCCAGATGAGCAATGATTTCGTGCACAGTCCACCCACGGCAGGCAGTAACAGCGTTGCCTGGGACGGACTGCAGCGTATCCAGCAGCGCCAGGATCTCCCGAGATCGCGCCGCGGGCGGACTGAGCAGCTCAGCATTCATCTGTGTGTCACTACCTTGTGCTATTCCTTGCGTCGGTTCGGCAGACTTTACTGGCCGTGAGCGACCTCGTGTCATTTACGTATAATTCCTATGTGCCGCATCTGTGTATAGTCTGCCAAACCGCAGACGAATGAAGCTCTTGCTTGAAAATCCTTGGCACCCGCTAGTCAGGAGCGCTATGCGCATGAATAAGTGGACTGCGGTTGTGGCCATGATGGCGACTGTCGCCATGGTTGCTGCCGCCTGTGGCAGCAACACCGGCGATTCGGATGGATCGAAGACGTCATCGGGTGAGCAGCCATCCACAACTGCCGGGGTGGCGCCCACCACCAGCGATTCGGCGTCTGCCCCTCAAAGTTCGGCCGAAACGAGTAAGACGGAAACCGCTCCGGCAAGTGCACCTTCTGGCGATCCGATGAAGTTCGGCTATGTGCTGCCCGAAACGGGGGATCTCGCGTTCCTGGGCCCGCCCCTGATTGAGGCCGTTAAGTACGCGGTCAGCCTGATCAACGAGGCTGGCGGAGTCAACGGCCAGCAGCTCGCACCACTGGTTTCTGGCGATGAGGCCAACGATGCCGCTCTTGCCGTGCAGGCCGCCACGATGGAAATCAACAAGCACGTCGACGCCATTATCGGTGCTGCCGCGACTGGTATGACGATGGCCATCATCGACAAGATCACCAGCTCTGGGGTCGCCGAGTGCTCGGGTGGCAACACCGGCGTGATCCTGACTGACTACCCGGGCAAGTTCGGGCCTAGCGGACAGCAGTTGTACTTCCGGGCTGCTGCTTCGGACCAGCTACAGGCGCCGGTGCTCGGCAACATGGTCATTGCGGATGGTCACAGCAAAGTAGCGATCGTTTACCGTGCCGACGACTACGGCAAGGGTCTGGCCCGAGCCACTGCAGACGTCATCACAGCCGGCGGCGGCACCGTGGTGCTCAGCGAGGGGTTCGATCCCAAAACGACGGACTTCGCGGCAATTGTGCAGAAGGTGAAGTCCACGAATCCGGACGCGGTAGTGACGATTGCCTTCGAGGAAGGCTTCCAACTGTGGAGCCAGCTCTTCGACGTCGGTCTGACCCCGAACAAGATTGGCCTCTACGCTACTGAGGGCATGCGTTCTGAGGATGCGCCGAAGAAGAATTTTTCTGACCCGTCCATTGTGGACGGGGCTAAGGGCACCGCCCCGGCTTCCGCAGAGAACCCGGAGTTCGTCAAGTCACTTATGGCTTTCGCACCGAAGCTGGATGGGACGCAGTTCTCTGCGCAGTTCTTCGACTGCGTCAACATTTTTGCGCTGGCGGCGGAACAGGCGAAATCGAACCGGACCGCTGACTGGGCCAAGAATGTTATCGGTGTGACGAAGGGCGGCACGGAGTGTAAGTCCTTCGCGGACTGCAAGAAACTAATAGACGCTGGCGAAGACATTCATTACATCGGTGCTGCGGGGGATCTTTCCTTCACCGACCACGGTGAGCCCGGCAAAGCCACCGTAGAGATCTTCGGGTACAAAGACGGCGGCAAATTAGTTTCACTCGGCACTAAGCAGTCCGTGCTCCAATAGTTCACATTGCTGCGGTTGAACCTACGGCGGTTGCTGGTGACGGGGAGGGGCTCCATCCTGAATAGAATGGGGCCCCTCCCTGTCCCTGGTGACATACCTGTCCTCGCCGATGCTGTTAGGACGTGAGAGAAAGCCCTCGGCTGGGTGCGGCGTCCTCGTTGTGAATCGCGAACGCAGCTACCATAGCGGCGGCGATACTGCAGGCTGCACAGGCGAGAAGCGCGACTGTGAATGGTTTCGTGTCGCCGGCTGCGGAGACGGCAGGTAGCCCGACTACCGCCATCACTGAAGCCGCTAGCGCGACACCGATCGCTGCTCCAGCCTGGCGGAACACGTTGTAAATGGACGTTGCCTCGCCAGTGCTCCGCTTGGGGACAGTGTCGAAAGCGGCGGCCTGCGTCGGCATGAACGTGTGGGCCTGGCCGATACCAATCACAAACATCAACGCGATCGGCACCGCCGGCGGAGTGTCGATGCGGACCGCCAGCGCGATGGACACCAGGACCGAGGCAGTGACGAGTTGACCGCCTGCTATCTGCGCTCGCGGGCCGATTCTCGAGTAGAAGCGGGCCGCAATCTGCACGCCGAGCATGACGCCGATTGCTTCTGGGAACGTCAACAGGCCCGCCTCCAACGGAGAAAACCGGAGTGCGCTCTGCAACATCAGCGGATACGCGAACAACGCCCCGATAAAGCCGGCGGACGACAGCATCGTGACGAGGTTCGCTGCCCGGAACAGCCGCAGAGCGAGCAGCCGCAACTGGATCATCGGGGCAGTTGACCGAAGCTCCACCGGCACGAGGGCAGCAAGAAGGATGACGCCGACGATGCCAGATATCAGAATGCCTGGCGTCAGCCAGCCGCGTGAGGGTCCTTCTGAGAGCGCATACATCAGCCCGGCGAAACCGACACCGGCGAGCACGAATCCGGCGAAGTCCAGTCGGTGTGTGGTCGTGCGGGCGAGCGGCTTCACTGCGACGAGGGTGAAGATCGTCGCGGCGATTCCAATGGGCACATTAATCCAGAAGATCCACTCCCACCCGGCGTGTTCGGTTAGTAAGCCGCCGACGACGGGGCCGAGCGCGGGCGCGAACGCGATGGGCACGGTGGTGATGCTGCCGAGTCGAATTCGTTCGGCCGGCGGGTACGAGCGGTACAACATGGACATGCCGACCGGCGTCATGAGACCGCCGGCGACGCCCTGGAAGATGCGGAAGATCACAAGCTCGGCGAGAGTGTCGGATAGCCCGCATGCGGCAGATGCGACCGTGAACAGGGCGACGGCGACTGTGAAGACGCCGCGCGCGCCGAGTCGGTCGCCGAGCCATCCGGAGACGGGGATCATGACGGCGACGGCCACCAGGAAACCGATATTGATGGTGGCGGTCTGATCGACAGGGATCTCGAAGTCTCCCGCGATGCTAGGGAGCGCAACGTTGACGACGGTTGCGTCGAGGATGTTGATAAACATCGCGACGACGAAAACGATGGCCACTGCGACCTTTTGGCGACTGCTCGGATTCTCTCCGTCTCCCGCCGCCGAATTCTGCATCGCCTCAGCGTATCGGGTTCACCGGCGTGTTCCGGGCACCGTTGTCAGTGGTAGCGACGCCAGTTACCAGCCTCGGGCGCGCCATCCACCCACGTTCGGTCGCTCGGCGCCGAGGGTGGTGTCGTCGCCGTGCCCCGGGTAAACCCAGGTGTCGTCCGGCATTACTTCGAAGACGCGCGTTTCAAGATCATCCATCAACGACGTGAAATCCGCCGATGACGTCGTCCGCCCCGGACCGCCGGGGAACAAGCTGTCGCCCGTGAAGAGGTGGCTTGTGCCAGCAGGGTCGTTGTATCTGAGTGCGATGGACCCGGGAGTGTGCCCGCGCAGTGCGATGACCTCTAGCGAGAGTTCGCCGACGGTGACTCGGTCGCCGTGTACCAGGCGGATATCGACCGGCACCGGTAGCTCATCGGCATCGGCGGCTCCGGCAACCACGGCGACATCGGTTGCCGCCACAACTGCAGCGAGCGCCTGCCAATGATCCGCGTGCCGGTGCGTCGTGATCACCCGGGCGAGCTTCACTGGCGGCTGTTGATCCGCGAGTAGTGCGAGAAGCCGCTCCGTGTCGTTGGCTGCGTCGATGAGGACGGCGTGATGCGTGCTTCGGCACACGAGTAAATAGGCGTTGTTATCCATGGGGCCGACGGACATCTTCGTAATCGAGAGTGCGCCGAGATCTCGCATGCTCGGTCCGCCTTCGGAGTCAACGTGGCCGGTGTACGCCCGAGGATTTGATGCCATGGCTCTGCACGGTACTGCGTCATACAGGTTTTGTCGTACTACTGGTGGTGGTGATCGAGGGCCCCGTATGCGAGGTGCCGGGCGTTGTGCTCACCCTGCTAAATGGAACCCGTGCTCGGCCTGGTGTTCCTGGGGACGGCTGCCATCCGCACCGTGCCGCCTCGGATGTTCTTTCCACTCTCGTCGAGGCCAACTCACGCAGGCATCGCCGCTGCGGCTGCAGTTAATGGTCTGATGGATGCGTCCGATACACCGGCCTGGTCGAATACCTTACTGCGGGGCAGGCCCCCGCCCTGTCTGCTCTCGCCCATAGGCCAGCACACTGATTCGAGTCTTACTCCTGCGAAAAGGGGCGTCGTCGTGCCGCAAGCACTACCAAAGTTTGAATTCGCATTTCCCGGTCCGCTGCGCGACCGGCTCATCGAAGCCATCGAGTCCGGCGTGAAGACTGCGACAAGCTCACTTGCCCATGAGTATGAAGTGGTGAACGAACCGCTTCCTGAAGTGGGCGATTCCGGGGTCGTCGTCGATTCCAGCGGGCGCCGACTATTCGTTATCGAGACTGTCGACGTACGGGTGGTGCCTCTCCGAGATGTTCCGGTCGCCCACGCCATTGTTGAGGGCGAAGGCCACGGATCAGTCGAGGAGTGGTGCATCGGCCACCTGGCTTTTGGAACTCAGCCGAACTGCGAGCGGAGCTGGGGGAGGGCTTTGTGATCGACGACGCCACGTTGGTCGTCCATGAGACGATGGTTATGCAGCAGTGAACGATCGATATATGACGGGGCGGACGGTCTGCTTGGTTAGGTACAGGGCTACGCGGCTGGCAAAACACCTGCCGTGAGTGATTCCGCAGACTTGCTCGCCGCATATGACAGTCAATTGCGCACGGACGCGGAGACACCGAGCGCACTCTCGGTCACGCGACTGGGTCCGTTGCGGCTTGTGACATTCGCTGGTGGTCGCGGTTTCATCACCTATCAAGATCTCGCAGGCGCCGACGCCGAAACGATTCAGCGGCTCGTCGTCAGCGCCCTCGGCCACTACCAGGAAGATCCTGGGATCAACCGGGTGGAGTGGAAGACTCGTGGGCACGACCACGCGCCCGGCTTGCCTGAGGCGTTGACGGAACACGGGTTCGTCCCAGACGAGCCGGAATTCATCATGATCGGCGAGGCGCGGCTGCTGGCCGTAGATGTCCCGCTGCCGATGGGAATCACACTCCGGCGAGTCACCGAGGAAGCGGACGTCCGTGCCATGAGCGCGATGGCCGATGAGGTCTTCGGTGACCCGGTCTCGGACGACATGGCAGATGCGCTGCTGAGCCGGTTGTCCCTCGACGACGGAATGGAACTATGGGTGGCCGAGGCTGATCAGCAGATAGTCAGCGCTGGACGGCTAGAACCGGTGCCAGGAACTGACTTCGCCGGAATCTGGGGTGGTGCAACGCGCCCAGAGTGGCGCCGCCGCGGCATCTATCGCGCTATGACGGCTGCGCGGGCTCAATCGGCCCTTCGTATAGGTAAGACGCTGATCAACAGCGACTCGACCGAAGACTCGCGTCCCATCCTGGAGCGCTCAGGCTTCGTGAAGGTGTCCACGACCACGCCCTATCGCTGGCGCCGCTAAACTCCGGGCGAGGTGCGGAGCTACCCAACCACTTCCCACAAGTCACTTCCCACAAGTGGACCCTGCGGAACGCACTGTTATCACTGCGATGCCCCGCTCAGATCAGGCTGGATCGGGCGCCAGCCGGACGATCGTCTTGCCGGTGTTGGCGCCGCGCAACATGCCGATAAACGCCGACACCGCGTTGTCCAGGCCGTCGGTGACGGTCTCGCGAGCGACAATCCGGCCATCGGACAACGCGGGCCGCACCATCGCGTCGAACTCGGACTGCAGGTCGGCGTTGTCAAAGACGAGGAAGCCGCGAAGCGTCAGCCGCTTGCCGGTGATCATGCTCATGTTGCGCGGTCCGGCGGAACTTTCGGTGGCATTGTAACCGGAGATCGACCCGCAGATCGCGGCGCGGCCGAACACATTCATGGCACCTATTGCAGCCTCGAGATGCTCGCCGCCGACATTGTCGAAGTACACGTCGACGCCGTCGGGAGCCGCGTTCGTCAGCAGTTCGGACACCGGGCCGTCGTGGTAGTTGAAGGCGGCGTCGAAGCCCAATTCATCAACGAGATAGCGCACTTTTTCTGGTGACCCTGCGCTGCCGATGACGCGCGGTGACCCGCCCCGTTTCGCTAGCTGGCCGACCATGCTGCCCACTGCGCCAGCTGCGCCGGAGACGAAGACGGTGTCCTTTGAGCTGAAGGCCGCAATGCGGAACAGTCCGGCGTAGGCGGTTAGACCGGTCATGCCGAGTGCTCCGAGGTATAGCGACGATGAAATACCCGCTAGTGGTCCGACGGCCCGGAACTCGCCGGCATCGAGCAGCGCGTGCTCCCGCCACCCCGCGTTATGTAGTACCAGGGTTCCGATTGCGATGGTGGGATCGGCCGAGGCGACGACCTCACCCACGGCGCCACCCTGCGCGGGCTCGTCTAGCTGCCACGGCGGGGCGTAGGACGGCGCATCGTTCATCCGCCCTCGCATGTAGGGGTCGACGGACATGACGAGATTGCGGACAAGGACCTGCCCGGGGCCCGGATCTGCCAGCTCGGCGGATACCAGCCGGAAGTTGTCGGCAATGGGCTCTCCGTAGGGGCGGGTGGCTAACTGGATCTGTCGCGTCAAGGTAGGCATACCTCGAGCCTAGGACTCCGAGTCGTTAAGCCGCATTAGTGCTGCTGTATCGGTGCCTCCTACTGAGCCCGCGACGTGTCAGGTAGTTATGTCGGCACGAAGAACACAACGACTCTCCGCGTCTCCTCAACCGCGCGAAAGTCCGTCCCTGCCGAGGATTCGACCGGTGCGGTTGGAGTTGCCGCTATCGCGAGTGCCTCTGGCGTGGAGTACTTCGCCGCTCAGTCGAGTAGGTGCCGCAGCAGGCCTTCCGGCGCCTGTAGGAACGATCTCCAGCGCTGGACCATCTCTAAGTCGTCCCAGTCGGTCTCGCGCCATCCCCATTCTCCGAGCTCGATCAACGTGGCGCCGGGCAGCGCCGCGATCAATGGTGAGTGGGTCGCAACTATTACCTGACTACCCTCGGTCCGGACGGTGTCCAGCAGTGATACGAGAGCCAGGCACGAGGTGAATGACAGGGCCGATTCTGGTTCGTCCAGGAAATACATCCCGCAATCGTTGAATCGTTCTCGCATGACGGTCAGGAAGGCTTCGCCGTGGCTGCGGGCCAGCAATCGTGTGTGGTCCCACGCCCGCTCGGTCGAGCCTGCCTGCCGGTCGCGCGTAGCTAGGTAGGAATGCATCGCGTCGGCGCGCAGGAAGAAGCCCGCGTTGGACGCCATTGGGGCGGTTCGTAGCGTCAGCCAACGACTCAGAGGGGACTCATCGCCCAACCGTGTTAGGCCGACTTGGTCGTTGACCAGTCGAGGGTAGCGTGCCGCCAGCGCCTCTATAACAGTGCTCTTGCCAGAGCCGTTCTCACCAATCAGGACTGTCACGCCTGCGGGTACTTCCCACCCGTCGGCCAGTAGCTGAGCTACTGCCGGGATATCAAACGGCCACTCGTTTGGAAGGCCGCCGTTGTCTTTCCTCAGGTCGACCCGCAGCAGGTGGCGAGGTGAATCAGGCATGTCGTCAATTGGATCACGTGGACATGTCTGTGCTTGGTGCGCCGGGAGTGAGTGTTCACTGCGTCTGACCCATGGGCCGACAAAAATGCCGACAAAAATATAGTGACGGGACCAGCATCTTCGCTAGCCCCGTCACCATTCGAGATGCGACCGGTGTACGCCCTCACCGCCGCACTAGGTGTGTGTCCCAACGCTTCTCGGAACTGCCGACCAGGTAATGCGTTGGTAATGCCAATGTAATGCGAACGGGGCGCCAGCGCAAGTATCATTCAATCGGATTGGCGTGGCGTGTCGAAATTTCATTCCGTTCGCGCGATGTCCGGCATCGCCTCTGACACCGTGACCGCGCGGTCTTCACGGGCAGAGGTTCGTGCCGCGTCCAAGACAACAGCAGTGGCGAGAGCGTCGGCAGGACCCGTCGGAACCTCGGCGTTGCCCGCCTCCCGGTTCTGAAGTGCAGCCGCAACGGCGGGATAAAAAATATTCCATCGGCCGGGCTCAAGGCGGTGCTCCTCAAACTCGCCGTCCAATCCAAATACGTGGGCGCAGCGGTTCGGGTCGACACCCCAGGCATTGCCGAGCGAGGCCGGTGAGCCCCCCGCCTTAAGCTGCGCCTCCTGCACATCGAAGCCCTCGATGCGCGCGCCGCCAGACGACCCTTGCACCAGAAATCGAGGACCGGCCGCAGGCGCTGCCAGCGATGCAAACAGCACACTGCGTGCCCCTGAAATGTGGAAAAGATTGAGTATGACGCCGTCCTCCGAGGTTGCCCCCTCGCGAACCGTGTCCAATTCCGCTGACACCGATGCGACCGGACCGAGCAAGCACAGCGCTTGATCGACCAGGTGCGGACCGAGGTCCAAGAGCAGTCCGCCGCCCTGCGCGGCATCGGATGACCAGCCTGGCTTCACTGGGCGGCTTCTATCCAGTCGTGACTCGAAGCGCTGAACCGTGCCCAGCCGGTCGCCGTCGACGAGTGCGCGAATCGTCAGGAAATCGTCATCGAGACGACGATTGAAGTACGGGATCGCCAGTACCCCTGCGTGCTGCGCCGCGTCCGCGATCTGCCTCGTGTCCGCAATGCTGAGCGCGAACGGCTTGTCCACCACGACGTGCAAACCGAGCTGAATGGCTTCGAGTGCCAGCGGCAAATGCGTAGCCGGCGGGGTGGAGATCGTGACGCCGACGACGCCTAGTCCAGGGAGGTCTGCCATCGATTCGACACACAGAGCGTGCGGGAATGCGTGAGCGACAGCGGCGCGTCGCTCCGCGTCTCGCGTCACGACCGCTGTGAGGTTCAGCCCGGCGGCAGACGCGAGCAATGGTGCATGAAAAATGCGCCCGCCGGAGCCGAAGCCAGACAGGGCCCAAGGAATGGAGGCTGAGCCGGATACGTGCATGGCGTCATACTTGCACGCGTGTACGACACTGGCCCGGCCAGCGGCGATGCAATTCTGTCGGTGCCCCCGCATAGCATGGTTCATCGTGAGTGATCAGCAGCTGATAGTGCGCGGTGCGCGCGAGCACAACCTCAAGAATGTCGATCTCACCCTGCCTCGGAACGCGCTGGTGGTTTTCACCGGGCTATCCGGGTCGGGGAAGTCGTCGTTGGCCTTCGATACGATCTTCGCCGAAGGGCAGCGGCGCTATGTCGAATCGCTGTCCTCGTACGCGCGGCAATTCCTGGGGCAGATGGATAAGCCCGACGTCGACTTCATCGAGGGGCTATCGCCAGCCGTCTCGATCGACCAAAAGTCGACCTCGCGTAACCCGCGATCCACCGTCGGCACTATCACCGAGATCTACGACTATCTTCGCCTGCTGTACGCGCGTATTGGACATCCGCATTGCCCGGAATGTGGAGAGCCGATCAAACGGCAAACTCCGCAACAGATCGTCGACCGGGTGCGAGAAATGCCAGACGGCACCCGCTTCCAGGTACTCGCGCCCGTCGTGCGGGAACGCAAGGGTGAGTACGTCGACATGCTGGATTCCCTGCAGGCGCAAGGCTATTCGCGGGCGCGCATCGACGGGGTAGTACACCAGCTCACCGATCCGCCGACTCTCAAAAAGCAGGAAAAACACTCCATCGAGGTGGTGATCGATCGGATCTCCAACAAGGAGTCTGCGCAGCAGCGCATCACCGACTCAGTCGAAACGGCGCTGAGTCTGGCCGACGGCGTCGTGATCATCGAGTACGTGGACATGCCGGACGATGACGTCACTCGGGAACGCAGGTTTTCCGAACGCCTCGCGTGCCCGAACAACCACCCGCTCGGCGTCGACGAGCTGGAGCCGCGCTCGTTCTCGTTCAACTCGCCATTCGGCGCCTGCCCCGTCTGCACGGGCTTGGGCATGCGCAAGGAGGTCGACGCGGACCTCTTGGTGCCGGACGAGGACCTATCACTTGCCGCCGGGGCCATTCATCCCTGGTCGCGGGGCACCACGTCCGAATACTTCGTTCGCATGCTGGAGGGGCTTTCCACTCAGCTCGGCTTCGACATGAACACACCGTGGCGAAAGCTGTCGGCGGAGGTCCGCAAAGCCGTCCTTGAAGGCTCTGCCGCACAAGTGCACATCAACTACCGCAACCGGTACGGCCGGCAGCGCTCCTACTATGCGGACTTCGAGGGCGTGATCCCGTTCATCGAGCGGCGCGCATCGGAAACTGATTCGGAATGGGCACGCGAGCGGTACGAGGGCTACATGCGCGACGTACCGTGCCCCACGTGTAACGGCACCCGGCTCAAACCGGAAATCCTGGGTGTCACTCTTCCGCACCCCACCTATGGGGAGCTGAACATCGCACAGGTGGCGGCGCTGTCCATTCGCGATGCTGCTGCCTACTTCCCGGGTCTGGATTTGTCCGAGCGTGAATCGATGATTGCCAGCCGGGTACTCAAGGAAGTGGACGCGCGGCTTGGCTTCATGTTGGACGTGGGCCTCGACTATCTGTCGCTGGATCGTGCTGCGGCAACGTTGTCCGGCGGGGAAGCGCAACGAATCCGGCTTGCCACCCAGATCGGCTCCGGTCTCGTTGGCGTGCTGTATGTGCTCGACGAGCCGTCGATCGGCCTGCACCAGCGGGATAACCATCGCCTCATCCAGACCTTGACGCGCCTGCGCGATCTGGGCAACACGTTGATAGTCGTTGAGCATGACGAGGACACCATTCGTGCCGCCGACTATGTGGTGGACATTGGCCCGGGGGCAGGGGAGCACGGCGGGCACGTCGTGGTGGCAGGCACCGTGGCCGAGCTTGAAAATTGCCCGGAATCTATTACTGGGGCGTTCATCTCGGGGCGCAGGGAAATATCGGTGCCGAAAAAGCGACGCCCCGTCGACAAGAAGCGGATGCTGACCGTCGTCGGTGCCAAGGAACATAACCTGCAGAACATCGACGTCGCGTTCCCGCTTGGTTGCCTCGTCGCGGTAACAGGCGTCTCCGGCTCCGGGAAGTCCACGCTGGTCAACGACATTCTGCATGCTGTTCTAGCCAACCGCCTCAACGGCGCTAGGCACGTGCCTGGGCGGCACACCCGTGTCACTGGCGTCGATCTCGTGGACAAGATGGTGGGCGTCGACCAGTCGCCGATCGGCCGCACCCCGCGGTCCAATCCCGCGACTTACACCGGCGTGTTCGATCACGTCCGCAAGCTCTTTGCGTCCACCACCGAAGCGAAAGTTCGCGGTTACTTGCAGGGCCGATTCTCATTCAACGTGAAGGGCGGCCGGTGCGAGGCCTGCCACGGCGATGGCACGCTGAAGATCGAAATGAACTTCCTTCCGGATATCTATGTGCCCTGCGAGGTGTGTCACGGCGCTCGCTACAACCGCGAAACCCTCGAAGTTCGGTACAAGGGCAAAACCATCGCCGACGTCCTCAACACCCCCATTGAAGAGGCCGAAGAATTCTTTAGACCCATTGGAGCAATCCATCGGCACTTGAAGACCTTGGTGGATGTGGGCCTCGGCTACGTGCGGCTCGGGCAACCGGCGCCGACACTGTCGGGCGGCGAGGCGCAGCGCGTCAAATTGGGCAGCGAGCTGCAGAAGCGTTCCACTGGCTCGACCGTGTACATCCTTGACGAGCCCACCACCGGATTGCACTTCGCCGATGTGGAGAAGCTGCTCGGCGTGCTCAACGGCTTGGTCGACAAGGGAAACACCGTCATCGTCATTGAACACAACCTCGACGTGATCAAATGCGCCGACTATGTGATCGATATGGGACCGGAAGGCGGTTCCGGCGGCGGCCTGGTCGTCGCCACTGGAACACCGGAACAAGTCGCGGTGCATCCGGATTCGTACACCGGGCGATTCCTGGCTCCGGTACTAGCTGGGCGCGGCCACATCCCCGGGCGGGAACAGCCGCATCTGGCCAGTGATGACGAGGCGGTGACGGCCCTTGCCAAGCGTAAGGCGGCCGTTAAGCGCGGGGCTTCGATGAAGAACGGAGCTGGAAAGAAGCCTGCGGTCGACGGCGCGGTATCGGTCAAGGAGCAACCGCTCGATGAAGGCGCTGCCCTTCTGGATGCCGAACAAGACGCAGAGCGTCGCAAGATGATGGCTAAAGCGCGGCGTCAGGCGGCGAAACTGCGCTAGCCGACCAGAACCGGTGGCGTGGCGCCACTCGGTATGACGACGTTCGGAGCAGCGGGATGTCTGACGAGAGTGGCGCAAAGAGCACCGGCGCCGGCTATGCGGTTCCCGCCGTCCATCGGTCTGCGGCGAACACTGCGCCGTCGTCGATGCGACCGATGAGGATCGGCCCGCGTGCTCCGAGTGCCTTGACAACGATCTGGTCCTTCTGAGTCAGAGCTGCGCCGTCCGCCCTGGCGTGCACGACGACAGCGTGGCCCGCCGCCAGTGGCCCGCTGGCAGTGCGCAACGGGAGAATTGTCGGGGCAAGCTTGCGCCTGCGTCGGAACATCGGTACTGAACCGCGGCCGAGATACAGCGGCGCGGGAGCACCGCAGACAGCTTTGACCCATCCGTCGACGGCTGCGCGGGGCGATATCTCGCCCACGTCCCATTGCTCTGCCCATACCCGAGCGTCGCGACCAGCCCTGACCCACATCCGGGAGCGTCGGAGTAAAACGGCGGCTGCGAGTACCGCAAGAGCCACCGCGATCATCCCAAACGTGGTTCCGGCGCTGCCCGCAAACCATCCAGGCCACGCCCAGCCGGTGATCGCCAGTGCTGCGGCGACGACAGCGGGCAGCACACCGGCCGAAATGGTTCGTTTGCCGACCCGAGCGGAGACCCCGTCGTCACCCGGCGGTCGTGGTCTCTCGAGGCCATGTTCGGGGCCGTGCTCCGGTGCAGGGTCGGGCTGTGGAAGGGGAGTTGTCATGGCGAGTGTCAGCCTACGGCGCCGGGATGAAACAATATGGCACTGTGAAGACCTTCGAATCGCTTTTCGTCGAACTGCAGGACCGCGCCGCGACCCGGCCCGAGGGGTCTGGCACGGTCGAGGCGCTCGACGCTGGAGTCCACGCGCAGGGCAAGAAGGTACTCGAAGAGGCCGGCGAGGTGTGGCTTGCCGCCGAACACGAGGGTGACGACGCTCTGGCACTCGAGATCTCCCAGCTGATCTATCGCATGCAGGTCATCATGATCGGCCGCGGAATCACCCTCGAGCAGGTCTACCGGCATCTATAGGCGGTCGCAGCGCTGAGTCACCTCGTGGTGAGTCCGCGGCGCTCGGGATCGCCCACCGCATCGCGGACGCACGTATCCGGCAGCATCAGATTTCCGAGGGAGCAGCGGCGCGAACAGCGTCATACCTCCTCGGCGACACCGTACGAAGGACCATCATGTTGAGAATCGCCGTGCCCAACAAAGGCACTCTGTCCGAACCTGCCGCCGAAATGTTCCGGGAGGCCGGCTACCGGCAACGCGGCGAGGGCCGCGACCTGACCGTGATCGACACTGCCAATGACGTCGAGTTCTTCTTCCTGCGTCCGAAGGACATCGCGATCTACGTGGCGTCTGGAGATTTAGACCTGGGTATCACCGGCCGCGATCTTGCGCTTGATTCGCGGGTGTCGATACGCGAAGTGCTTTCGCTTGGATTCGGCCACTCCACTTTCCGGTTCGCCGCGCCGATCGGCCGACAGTGGCAGGTGTCCGAACTGCAAGGTAAACGGATCGCCAGCTCCTACCCACACCTCGTCACCGATTACCTGGAGCGACTTGGGATCACCGCGATGGTGACCAGACTCGATGGCGCCGTTGAGATTTCCGTGCAGCTGGGCCTGGCCGACGCGATTGCTGACGTCGTCGGTTCCGGCCGCACGCTCAAGGCGCACGCGCTCGTCGCATTCGGGGACGTGATCTGCGACTCCGAGGCGGTGGTGATCGCCCGGAACGGCGCCAGCGAACTCAGTACTGACGCCCGGCGGATCGTCGAACGGTTGAAGGGCGTTGTCTTCGCGCAGCAATACCTGATGCTCGACTACAACTGCCCACGGGCGCTACTGGCAGAGGCCTCAGCGATTACGCCGGGGCTCGAGTCGCCGACCGTGTCGCCGCTTGCAGACCCGGACTGGGTCGCGGTACGCGCCATGGTGCTGCGCCGCGAATCGAACCCGGTGATGGACGCGCTAGCCGAGATTGGTGCGCGGGCAATCCTGGCCTCAGATATTCGCTCCTGCCGGATGTAGCTTCCGCGGCAAGGTGGCCGGCGACAGCTGTCGCGAGGGAGCTGTCGGGAAACGGACCCCGAATACTCAGGTCGCGAACGGCACAGCGTCAGGAGCGCGCACGTCCCGGAGCTCACTGACCGGGCGCAGCGTCAACGTTTGGGCGGCGCGGCCGATCGGGCCCGAGATGTCGTGCAGTACTGACGCTGTCAGCCCGATGCCGTCGCTGCCGAAAGACACCGTCGTATCCAACCCGACCCACTGCCCGACAGGGTGGCGCACGAGGTGCACGGTGAGATCAGTATTCGGGAATAGCAAGGTTGCCGGGTCTGCGCGAACCGCGATTCCGTTGGCAGTGTCTACCAGCCGCAGATATCGAGCGAGCGGAGACGAGTTCCCGTCTGCGACGAGATCCACGTCGCTCCGTATCCACACCTGGCCGCGGCCCGGGCGCCACCCCGGCAAAACCCGGAACTGCAGGGTGCGGATGAATCCGCCGTCCCATATTGCCGATCCCTGCCAGTTTTCGCCCTCGTCTGGCCCGGGCATCGAGTCCACCGGGGACCCAGAAATCGCTGCGGTATCCGACCGTGCCAACCGCCATGCGGTCGCCCGCACTACGACCCGGCCGCTGACCGACATCTCGGCCTCGACCAGTTCTATGGTGCGACCCGGGCGGATGACTCGTGCCTCGATCTCCACCGGCCCCATGGTGATCACACCAAGAATATCGAACGCGATGCGCGAGATCATCAGATCATCGCGAGGTGAACACTCCTCGATAGCGCGCGTCAGCAGGCCTGAAATCGGCGCCATGTGCTGCTGCTCGTGGCCCCAGGCGCCCTGCGCGTGCGCGGTCGAACGGAAACGGCCCGGGCCAAGGATCTCGTAGTAGGCGAGTGGAGCGGGGTCGGGCACCGGAGTGGTCACGACTGCGACACTAACCGCCTGGGGCGAATGCTGCTGCAAGAGGCGTGTTTTGCCGGCTATCGCACCGACTACCGCACCGACTACCGCACCGGCAGCGGATAGGCCGGCGGAGTGCCGCCAAACTCCGGGCAGAACGGCTTGAATGCACACCAGTCGCACAATTTGCTGCGCTTCGGCGGGAAGTGACCCGTCGCGGTGGCCTCCTGGATGACGCCCCACAGGGCAACCACAGTTCGCTCGAAGGCGATCAGTCCCGCCTCGTCGGGGGTGTACTCCAAGAATTTCGCATTGCCGAGATAGATCAGGCGCAGTCGCGCAGCGACCACGCCGCGCAAACGGAACAGCATCAGCGCATAGAACTTAAGTTGGAAGAGCGCATTATCAGAATAGGCAGCGGCCGGCGCCCGACCGGTTTTGTAGTCGACGATGCGGATCAGGCCGGTGGGACTCACATCCACCCGATCGATGAAGCCCCGAGCGGGCACATCGTTTCCCAACGTCGCTTCGACGCGAAGCTCGCAGGCCTCCGGCTCGAAGCCGCGTGGATCTTCCATCCCGAAGTATGTGTGCAACAGATCGTGGGCCGCACCAAACCACGCTTCTAGGTCTGCGATTTCCGGCAGGTCGGCTAGCTCTGGCCGTCCCGCCAGCATGTCGGCCCATAGCTCGGGCAAAGCAGCGGTTGCGCTTGCCTCGGTGCGCTCGTCGGCGGGTTTAGCGAACATGCCTTGCAGCGCAGCGTGCACAAGCGTGCCGCGCGCAGCCGACGCCGACGGCGGCTCTGGCAACCGATCGATAGTTCGGTAGCGGAACTTCAGCGGGCACGACTTGAAATCGGCCGCTCGTGACGGAGACATTGCTCGCGGCGCGGCAGCGGCACCGCCGGAGGAATCTTGTTGGTTTGTCATTGCTGCCACCGTAGGCACTGTCGCGGTTGAACGCATACTCGGATGGTGGTGCTCAGCCTCTTGTCGCCCGGAGTCGTTACGCTCGCAACGTGAACCGTCCCGCCGCACCGACCCAGCGTCGGCCTCCCGTGTGGCGCCGCAGCATCACCGTCGCTCGCATTGCTGGGATCAGAATCGTGGTCGCGCCGTCATGGTTCGTGACAGCCGTGCTGATCGTCGCGCTGGCCGTGCCCATCGTCGGTCGCGTCACCGGCAGCAGCGTGACCATATCGGTCGTGGTGTCGATCGTTCTGGCGGTGCTGCTAGGCGTCAGCGTGTTGGCGCACGAATTGGGCCATTGCGCCGTAGCGGCTCTACTCGGTATCGGAGTGAGCGAAGTACGTCTGTACCTGGTTGGCGGCTATTCAGAGCTGACCAGGCCGCCGCGTTCGGCGAAGGAAGAAGCGCTGGTGGCGGCTGCCGGCCCCGCTGTGTCAGGGCTTATTGCGCTTGTCTGCTGGGCGCTGGTCACGCTGCCCGACAGGTACTCCGTTGCCTGGTTGATTGCGCTGGAGCTGGCTCTGGCCAACGGCATCGTTGCTGTCTTCAACATTCTTCCGGCGCTGCCACTGGACGGTGGGCGGGTGCTGCGTTCTGCTCTCTGGCGGGGCGGAGGTACGCAACGCGCCGGAACTATCGCGGGTGTCATCGGCGGCTTCATCATCGCTGCCGGGCTGCTGCTGTGGGCATCGGTCGTGCTTGCCAATACCGGCCGCGACGGAGTGCTGCTCGCAGTGATCATCGCCACCATGGCTTTCTTTGTGGCAGCCGGTGCATGGGCAGAATGGCCGAGGCGTCCGCCGTGGCCATTAGGTATGACGCTGTCCTCGGTGATGCGTCCCGTCCGACCCGTCGAAGTCGGCGGGGTGCGGCCTGAGCCGCGGGTCGAGACCGGGCGCGAAGTGGAAGTCGTGACCGGCCCCGATGGTCGCATCCTCGGCATCGTGGACCCGCAGGCCGAGCTAGATCGACGGGTCGGCGTCCCGGCGAATCCGCCGCAAAACACGTCATACCTGCCCGACTTTGCTGCGCGCTCGGCCCAATACCCGGATTTGATACCGCTGGAACCTGAGATGATCGTTATGTCTGGTGATCAACCAGGCACTGTTGTGGAGCGAATTGTCGAGCTGTCGTTGCCGTATGTCGCTGTGACTGACGCTGACGGTCGAATTGTAGGAGTGGTGATGCGGGTGGATGTTGAGCACGTTCTTAAAAGTCAGGGCCTAACGAGGCACGACGCATGAGCGAACCCGGAGCCACGGAACCTACGTTCACCGGACCCGCTGTCACAGAACCAGCTGCCACGGAACCCGCTGCCACGGAATCTGCAGCGACTGGGCCTGGCGCGGCCGAAGCGAATCGACACCTGCTCGCCGTGGGCTATCGCGTGCAACTGACGGATTCGAAGGGGCGGCACCACACTGTCGTCCTTGAGGCCGGTGGCACATTTCACACGCACAAGGGCGCACTGGCACACGACGACCTGATCGGCGAGCCGGAAGGCAGCGTCGTGAACTCGGCAAACGGCACTCCCTACCTCGCGTTGCGGCCCCTTTTGGCGGACTATGTGCTGTCGATGCCGCGCGGGGCAGCGGTCATCTACCCGAAAGACGCAGCGCAGATCATCACCTGGGGCGATATGTTCCCGGGAGCGCGCGTCTTGGAAGCTGGCGCGGGTTCCGGCGCACTTACCTGCTCCTTGCTGCGGGCAGTAGCCCCCGGCGGATCGGTGATCTCCTACGAGATCCGTGCTGACCATGAAGAATTCGCGCGTCGGAACGTGACGCAGTTCTTTGACGGGGTCCCGGACGCGTGGGATTTGCGATCTGGTGACGCAGCCGACTTCGACGGCGTCGTCGACCGCGTGGTGCTCGACATGCTCGAACCGTGGACCATGATCGACATGATGTCGCGAAGCCTCGTGCCTGGCGGCGTGCTCGTCGTCTACGTGGCGACCACCACGCAACTGTCGCGCATCGTCGAGGGCCTACGCGAACATGGCGGCTTCACCGAGCCTGAAGCCTGGGAGACCCTGCAGCGCCCCTGGCATCTAGAGGGCCTCGCCGTCCGACCCGAACACCGGATGATCGGGCACACAGCGTTCCTGGTGACTGCTCGCCGACTTGCGCCCGGCGTGGTCGCGCCGAAGCCGCATCGTCGGCCCAAATCGACAGGCTGAGTCTTACCCGGCGACAGCCGAGGACAACGTCATACCCGGTAGGGTGGAGACAGCGAGATTGAGGGGAGTTTGGCCAGGTGACACACAGCGATTCGATGGCTTCCGGAGCTGGTTCGTACCCACAGCGTCGTGAACTCGACGACGCGCAATCGCAGATTCATGCGCTTGTCGAGCGGAACGAAAAGCTGGTGACCACGCTGCGCGATGCGCGATCGCAGCTGCTGGAGTTGCGTGAAGAGGTCGATCGGCTCGCCCAGCCGCCCAGCGGATACGGCGTGTTCCTCGAAACTGGCCCTGAGGGCACCCTTGAGGTGTTTACCGGCGGGCGGCGGATGCGGCTGACGGTATCGCCGAACGTCGATGTGGACACACTCCGGCGCGGACAACAAGTGCGCCTCAATGAGGCACTGACGGTCGTCGAACTCGGCGGATTCGAGGAGGCCGGCGAGGTCGCCACGCTGCGCGAGACGTTGGAGGGCGACCGTGCGTTGGTGATTGGACACGCCGACGAGGAGCGAGTGGTGCGGTTGGCAGCGCCCCTCGTGGACATGATGCTCAAGGCTGGCGATTCGCTGCTAGTGGATACCAAAGCAGGCTACGCGTACGAGCGAGTGCCCAAGTCCGAAGTTGAGGATCTTCTGCTGGAAGAGGTGCCGGACGTCTCGTATTCCGATATTGGCGGCCTCGGTCGACAAATCGAACAGATTCGCGATGCGGTTGAGTTGCCATTCCTGCACGCCGAACTGTTCGCGGAGTACAAGCTTCGGCCACCGAAGGGTGTGCTGCTCTACGGCCCGCCCGGTTGCGGTAAGACGCTGATCGCCAAGGCCGTCGCCAACTCATTAGCCAAGCAGGTCGCGAAGGCTCGCGGCGAAGAACGTGTGACGTCATACTTCCTGAACATCAAAGGCCCCGAGCTGCTGAATAAGTACGTCGGTGAGACCGAGCGCACCATCCGTCTGATCTTCCAACGTGCCCGCGAAAAAGCATCCGATGGCACTCCTGTCATCGTGTTCTTCGATGAGATGGATTCGGTGTTCCGCACCCGCGGTTCCGGTGTGTCCTCCGACGTGGAGACGACGATTGTCCCGCAGCTATTGAGCGAGATCGACGGTGTCGAGGGCCTGGAGAACGTCATTGTCATCGGTGCTTCCAACCGCGAGGACATGATCGACCCGGCGATCCTGCGCCCCGGACGGCTAGACGTGAAGATCAAGATCGAACGGCCCGACGCCGAAGCCGCACGCGATATTTTCGCCAAGTACCTGACTGCTGACCTGCCGATCAACCCGGATGATCTCGCCGAATTTGGTGGCGACCGGTCGGCTACTGTCGCCGCCATGATCCAGCACACCGTCGAGCGCATGTACGTCGAGAATGACGACAATCGCTTCCTGGAAGTCACCTACGCCAACGGCGACAAAGAAGTGCTCTTCTTCAAAGACTTCAACTCCGGCGCCATGATCCAGAACATCGTTGACCGCGCCAAGAAATCCGCCATCAAGACTCGCATCGAGTCCGGCGTGGATGGTTTGCAACTGACCCATTTGTTGGACGCGATCACCGACGAGTTCACCGAGAACGAAGATCTTCCGAACACCACCAACCCAGACGATTGGGCTCGTATCTCCGGCAAGAAGGGGGAGCGGATCGTCTACATCCGCACACTGGTCTCCGGGAAGCAAACCGAGGGGTCCAGGGCCATCGATACCGCGTCTTCCACCGGTCAATATCTGTGACCGATTCTAAGACCGGTACATCGGAGCTAGGCTCCTTGGGGCGTGACCTGCTGGGAAAGACTGCGCGCCGCATCGTTGGCACCGAAGTCGAATACGGTATCTCGGTTCCCAGCGACGTGTCAGCCAATCCGGTCATTACCTCGACCCAGGTGGTGCTCGCTTACGCGGCGTCGGTGGCCGCGCCTCGAGCGCGCAGAGCCCGATGGGACTACGAAGTGGAGTCGCCACTTCGCGACGCACGTGGATACGACTTGAGCAGCATGTACGGGACAATTGTAGAGCCTGATATTGATGATCTCGGCTCCGCCAATGTCATTCTGACCAACGGTGCCCGGCTCTACGTAGACCACGCGCATCCGGAATTCTCAGCGCCCGAGGTGACGAATCCGACGGATGCGGTTTTATTCGACAAAGCCGGCGAGCGAGTGATGGAGCAAGCGGCGAGACTGACGTCCGCGATCCCAGGCGCCAAGTCACTACTGCTGTATAAAAACAACGTGGACGGCAAGGGCGCGTCCTACGGCACCCACGAAAACTATTTGTGCCTTCGGGAGACACCGTTCGCCGATATTGTTTCCGGACTGATGCCGTTTTTCGCGTCCAGGCAGATCATTACCGGCGCAGGCCGTGTCGGGCTCGGCACGACAGGGCAAACGCCTGGCTTCCAGCTGGGACAGCGCTCCGACTACATCGAGGTCGAGGTCGGGCTGGAAACCACGCTGCGGCGCGGCATCATCAACACTCGAGATGAGCCGCACTCGGACCCTGGAATTCACCGTCGGTTGCACGTGATTATCGGTGACGCCAACATGGCGGAATTGGCCACGTACCTGAAGATCGGCACGACGGCACTGGTGTTGTCGATGATCGAGCAGGGCTGGCCGATGCCATCGGTCGAACTTGCCAACCCCGTCGCTGCGGTTCACGCGATTTCACATGATCCGTCACTGGCAGCTGCGGTGCCGTTGGCCGACGGGGGTAGCGCCAGCGGACTGGATATCCAACGCGCCTATGCCGACGCGGCGTCGGCATTTATCGACGCCCGCTACGGGGATAGCGTCGACGCGGAAACCGTACTCGTGCTGCAGCGCTGGCACGAGGTCCTCGACACACTTGAACGCGACCCCATGGAACTCGCCGACCAACTGGACTGGCCAGCAAAATTGCGTCTGTTGGAAGGTTTCCGGGCTCGTGACGGGCTCAGCTGGGCGGCCCCGCGACTCGCCCTTGTCGACCTGCAATACTCCGACGTTCGACTAGACAAGGGCCTCTACAACCGACTCGTTGCCCGCGGCTCCATGCGTCGCCTGGTCAGCGAAAGCGACGTGCTTCGAGCCGTGACCGAACCACCCGACGATACCCGTGCCTATTTCCGTGGCCGATGTGTCAAGGAATATGCCGACAAGCTCGCCGCCGCGTCGTGGGACAGCGTCATATTTGATGTCGGACGGGACGCGCTGGTGCGGATTCCCATGATGGACCCGGCCCGTGGAACGAAGAGCAACGTGGGTGAGCTGATGGACGCTGTTGCCGACGTAACCGAACTCGTTGATGCACTCACTGACGGTTCGTCGTACAGGTAGCACGTTGGGGTAAGTCATCTAGGTAGAGTCAAGGGCAACACCGCACCGGATGTAGAGAGTGGCACGGCAACGCCGAGGCACTCGAGCGTTGTGACTCTGCATTACCGGGATGGTTCGAAGCCGAGAGGAAGTCGCATGGCACAGGAGCGCGTTACCCGGCACGCAGGCGGAGGCGAGGACGACACCGCGTCCGAGAGCGCCGCGGGACAGGAACGCCGCGAAAAGCTCGCCACTGACACTGACGACCTTCTGGACGAAATCGATAACGTGCTGGAGACCAATGCGGAAGACTTTGTGCGTGCATACGTGCAGAAGGGTGGCCAGTGACCGTGGTGCGGGAGCAACCATGGCCGGCCTCTGCTGTGCCCGCGGCGTACCTGACGCCCGGGACCGGATCGTTTGTCGACTTCTTGGCGAAGGCCGAACCAGCGATGTTGCCGCATCCTGAATTGGCTGGCGTCATGCCTCAGTTGCCGCATGGCACTACCATCGTTGCGCTGACCTGCAACGACGGCGTCGTCATGGCTGGCGACCGACGGGCGACCATGGGTAATGTTATCGCGCAGCGAGATATCGAAAAGGTGTTCGTCACCGACGCTCACTCGATGATTGGAATCGCTGGCACCGCGGGTGTCGCGTTGGAGATGGTGCGGCTGTTCCAGCTGGAACTCGAGCACTATGAAAAAATAGAAGGCACCCGACTATCGCTGCCGGGCAAGGCGAATCGATTGGCGTCCATGATCCGAGGGAATCTGGCCGCGGCGATGCAGGGCTTGGCAGTGATTCCTGTATTCGCGGGCTACGACCTCGATCGGCACGGTCGCACCGAGGCGACTGCTGGCCGTATCTTCTCTTACGATGTCGTCGGTGGCCGCTACGAGGAACGCGCCTACCACGCGGTCGGTTCCGGTTCGGTATTCGCGAAGTCAGCCCTCAAGAAGCGACACGATCCCACCGCGCCGTCGGGCGTGGCCGTGCGCACCGCCATTGAGGCGTTGTACGACGCGGCGGACGACGACACCGCCACGGGCGGCCCCGACATGAACCGACATATCTACCCGGTGGTGGTCGTCGCGACCGCAGCTGGAGCCGTGCGGGTACCCGATGCCGACGTCGGTGAGGTCGCTGCTGTTGTGCTGGCCGATCGCCGGCTGCGTCCCGGTGGGTGACGCCGTGGGTGTCGTGACGGCGATTGAAGTGTCGAATGAGGGTGCTGTTGAGGTCGTATTCGGGAGGGGACACACGCGATGACTATGCCGATGTACGCCTCTCCGGAACAGTTCATGCGGGACCGGTCTGAGTACGCGCGAAAGGGTATCGGGCGCGGCCGTAGCGTGGTGGTGACTACCTATGCTGGCGGCGTGCTGTTCGTGGCCGAAAACAACTGGCGCACGTTGCATAAGGTCAGCGAAATTTACGATCGAATCGGTTTTGCCGCCGTTGGGCGTTACAACGAGTTTGAGAACTTGCGGACGGCGGGCATTCGGTTAGCCGATGTTCGGGGCTATTCCTACGACCGACGCGATGTCACCGGCCGCTGGCTGGCCAATGCTTACGCACAAACGCTCGGCTCGATCTTCTCGGAACACCAGAAACCCTTCGAAGTCGAATTGTGCGTGGCTGAGGTGGCGATCGCTCCGCTCCGTGACTCGGACGAAGCGGCAGATATTGGCAGCGACGGAGCGTATCCGGGTGGGGCGGGCGTCGCCTCCGACCAGCTGTATCGCATCTCCTACGATGGCTCGATCGTCGACGAGTCTCGATATGTCGTAATGGGTGGCACCACCGAGCCGATTGCCGCGTCTCTCGACGCGTCATTCGTCGCCGGATGGTCTCTGGCCGAAGCACTGAGCGCGTCGGTCGCCGCGGTCGGCGCCGTGGGGGAGGATGCGCCGCGCGAATTGGGCCCCCAACAACTTGAAGTGGCCGTGCTGGATCGATTCGGCACCGGCCGACGATTTCGTCGTCTCACCGACGTTGAAGTCGGCACGGCGCTGAGCTCGGTTACGGCTACCGGCGGCGCGGTTGATTCGGATAGTGCCGGTGCCGTTGAGCTCTCCGACAATACGGATGAGTCCGCCAATACGGATGGGCCTGGCAATACAGACGAATCCGGCGACGCGGGCAGCTCCGGTATCGGTGAATCGTAAGCCTGCTGGGATGCTCGAGTGCTCGTAGCCTGGATCCTGCTCGTCGTCGGCATCGCCCTGATTGCGTTGACGGCGGTCTACGTGGCCGCAGAGTTTTCCCTGGTGACCGCGGACCGCGCTGCTATCGATCGCGCGGTCGCCGAGGGCGACCATCGCTTGGTTCGCGTGCAACGCGCGCTCCGACACCTATCGACGCAACTGTCCGGGGCCCAAGTCGGCATCACAGTCACGACGCTGGCCTTGGGGTATGTGATGGAGCCGTCGTTAGCGGCGCTGCTTACCGGGCCGTTGGCAGACCTTGGCCTGGGCGACGCAACAGCGTCCACCATCGCAGTCGCGATATCGCTCGCAGTCGCCACAGTACTATCCATGGTCTTTGGTGAACTTGTACCGAAAAATATTGCGATTGCGCGGCCACTGGCTACCGTTCGACGAGTGGCGGGCATCAACTCCGCCACCACACTGGTGGGCAAGCCGCTGATTTGGCTGCTGAACGGCACGGCAAACGCAGTCTTGAGGGTGTCCGGTATCCAACCAACCGAAGAATTGGCGTCTGCACGCACCGCGCAGGAACTTGAATCGTTGGTCCGGCGCTCCGGCGCTTACGGCCTCATCGAATCTGGCAGCGCTCGACTAGTCGCGCAGACGCTCCGCTTTTCGACCAAGATGGCGGATGACGTCATCACTCCACGCGTCGACATCGTTGCTGTCAATGTTGACGATCCGGCAACGGTCGTCATCGATGCAGCGGTGGCGTGTGGACGGTCTCGCTTCCCTGTGGTGGACGGCGGTATCGATGATGTCGTCGGAGTGGTCCACGTCAAACGTGCAGTCGCGATCCCGGTCGATCAACGCGGCCACACTCCGGTGCGGTCGCTGATGGTCGATATGCCTCGTGTGCCCGGCACTGTCCCGCTGGACGACCTCCTGGTCACACTTCGCGGACGCGGCTTGCAGATGGCGGTGGTGGTCGACGAATACGGCGGCACCGCAGGTATCGCTACGTTGGAAGATGTCGTGGAAGAGCTGATTGGTGACATTGCCGACGAGCATGACGACGGTGCGATCCCGTGGCAGCGCCTCCCAGATGGCGCGCTACGAATTTCTGGATCATTGCGGCCGGACGAGATCGCCGAGTTCACCGGCCTGCTGCTACCCGATCCGCAGGATTACGACACGGTCGCCGGGTTGATCATCGAACTGCTCGGCAGGGTTCCTACCGTGGGCGACACAGCGCAGGTCACCGCTACGCTGCGTGCTGATGCGCGGTTAGGGGCCGAGCCCGGCGCCGCGCCAATCGAGCCGGACACTCAATCAGATATCGCGCGCATGGTCGACGTCAGAATGACCGTCACCTCGATGGTGGGGCGTCGAGTCGAGAGCCTAGAAATCCGCGCGACCGACACGTCGTTGTCCGCCCGGAATTCGGCCGAGGACGTGTGACGATGTTCGGTGCCATAGCGTCCATCGTTCTTCTGGTCCTCGCGTCGGCCCTGTTCGTTGCAGCCGAATTCTCACTGATCGCAGCGCGGCGAAGCCTCATTGAACCACTCGCGGTATCTAGCGCGCGGGCCCGTAGCACGCTCACGGCTATGGACAACGTCTCTGTTCTGCTCGCCTGCGCACAGCTGGGCATCACCGTGTGTGCGCTAGTTCTCGGGGCCGTGGGGGAGCCTGCGGTTGCCCACCTGATTGAGCCGCTGCTGGCCAAGGTCGGAATGCCCGAACAAGCAGCGGGCACGGTGGGCCTGGTGCTGGGGCTCCTGATCGTCGTCGCTATTCACGTGTCGTTTGGTGAGATGGTGCCAAAGAACATCGCGCTGGCAGCGCCGGAACGCACTGCGATGGTGCTTGTCCCTGCGCTGCGCGTCGTCACCGCCATGTTCGGACCGATCGTGCGCGGTCTAGACCATCTTGCTAACGCCGTGGTGCGCTTGCTGGGTGTCTCGCCGAGCGGCGAAGTAGCCTCCACCTATTCTCGCCGCGAGGTCGCTGATTTCGTGGCCGAGTCAGCGCGTCAAGGTCTGCTGGACCCGGAAGATCTACAGCTGATCGACGCAGCGTTGGGTTTCGATGCCATCCGGGTCGACACCGTCGCGCTCAGGCGTAACGAGCTGGTGACCGTTGGGCCGAGTCCCACCGCAGCCGACGTCGAGGACCTGTGCGGCAGGTCCGGGTTCTCCCGTTTCCCGGTGGTTGCCGAAGCCGGTTCATCCGTCGCGTACCGCGGGTATCTGCACGTCCGGGACGTGCTCGCGGTACCAGCTGCCGACCGCAACCGGCCGCTGGCAAACCACTTCATTCGTCCACTCCCCACGGTGCCCGCAGAGACGGGCCTACGCATTGCGATTGAAACGATGCAGCGGCGTCATGCGCATATGTGCCGTGTGACCGGAGCCGATGGCGACGCGAACATCGTCATGCTCGAAGATGCCCTGGAAGTGCTGGTGGGCGAGGTGGTGGACGCGACCAGGCGCACCGACGGGCAACCGAAGGGCTGATCGCTAGGCCGATCACTAAGGTAAAGGACATGCGTCGGCGAATCTTTGGCATCGAGACCGAATTCGGCATCACCTGTACGTTCCACGGGCAACGTCGGCTAAGCCCTGACGAGGTAGCCCGGTACCTCTTCCGGAG
>JBDTAR010000004.1:0-3910 GCA_039924545.1 Nakamurella sp.
ATGCCTCACGCGCAAGGCCCAGCACCGCGTTCGGGCCGACCAGCACGTCGCCGTGGATGTTGCGCGTCAAGTGCACGCCAAGAAACGGGAAACGCGGATCGGGTACGGGATAGATCAAGCCCCGCACCAAGTTTCGTCGCGCCGGCACCAGGCGGTAGTACATCCCAAGAAATGGCACAATTCGTGGGTCTGCGTCATATCCGGCAGCGACGGCCATCCGATCCGATTGGAGGCCGGCGCAGATCACCAGTCGGTCGAACCTGTGCACCTGCTCACCGGCCATGATGGCAATCCGGCCACGTACTCGGCGGATGCCACGTACCTCCGCACCGAAGAGCACCTGGCCACCGGCCGCCCGCACATCGTCCGCGACGGCCCGCGCCACCCGGCGGAAGTCGACCACCGCTGTGTGCGGGGAGTGCAGCGCGGCTACGCCCCGCACGTGCGGCTCGACAGCGTGCATTTGCCCCGGCGACATCCAGGTGAGGTCCGGTACGTGGTTCGCTGTGGCGCGGCGCTCAATCTCGCGCAGCCCGGGGATCTCGTCATCGGTGACGGCGACCACGAGTTTTCCCGACTCGTCGAACGGTATTTCCTTGTCCGCGCAGTAGTCGCGCATCATGCCGCGTCCGCGGGAGCACAGCGTCGCCTTGAGGGATCCCGGCTGGTAGTACAGGCCTGCGTGCACTACCCCGCTGTTGTGGCTGGTCTGGTGGCGGCCGAGATCCGATTCCTTTTCCAGCACCGTGACGCGACTCGACGGGTCGGCGCCGGTCAGCGCGCGGGCCACGGCGAGCCCGACAATCCCGGCACCGACCACACCGATCTCCATCGTTACCTGGCGGCCTCACTGCTGGCCTGGGCACTGCGCACCACCGCGCGGGCCACCGCCGGAGCTACCTTGTCATCGAAGACGCTCGGCACGATGAAAGACGCATTGAGCTGTTCTGGTGCTACCTCGTCGGAGATCGCCATCGCTGCGGCCAGCAACATGTCGTCGTCGATCGCCGTAGCACCAGAATCGAGCAATCCGCGGAATACACCAGGGAAAGCCAACACATTATTAATCTGGTTGGGGAAATCGGAGCGACCCGTCGCCACCACCGCCGCATGCGCCTGCGCCTCCATCGGGTCGATCTCCGGGTCGGGGTTGGCCATCGCGAAGACGATCGCGCCCTGGTTCATCCGGGCCACATCCGAGCCGTCAATCAGGTTCGCACTGCTCACGCCGATGAATACGTCCGCACCATCCATCGCATCGTGCACGCTACCGGTCACATTGTGGCGGTTGGTGCACTGCGCGATTTCGGCGCGCGACGGGTGCATGCCCTCGCGGCCCTCGTGCACGATGCCAACGCGATCGATGGCAAGAATGTCAGCCGGCTCCTGGAGATTGAGCAGTCGGATGATCGCGTTTCCTGCCGCACCCACCCCGCACACCACGATCTTGCAGTCCTTGATGTCTTTATTCACCACCCGCAGGGCATTGCGCAGCGCCGCTATCACGACGATCGCGGTACCGTGCTGATCATCATGAAAAACGGGGATATCCAACGACTCTCGTAGGCGCCGCTCAATTTCGAAACAGCGCGGCGCGGAAATGTCTTCGAGGTTGATGCCCCCAAAAACCGGTGCGATGATCTCGACCGTACGGATGATCTCCTCGGTGTCCGTGGTGTCCAGGCACAACGGCCATGCATCCACCCCAGCGAATCTCTTGAACAGCGCCGCCTTGCCTTCCATGACAGGCAGCGCGGCTTTCGGCCCAATATTGCCCAGACCGAGCACCGCTGTGCCGTCCGTGACTACCGCGACCGAGTTTCGTTTAATCGTCAACCGCCGCGCATCGTCCGGATTGGCGGCGATCGCCTCACACACCCGCGCCACACCGGGCGTATAGGCCCGAGAGAGCTCATCGCGATTGCGCAACGCGACCTTCGATACGACCTCGATCTTTCCACCGAGGTGCATTAGGAATGTGCGATCCGAGACCTTACGCACCTCCACCCCTGCCAACGAGTTGACAGCGTCGGCGATCTGCTCGGCGTGCGCAGTCGACAACGCGTTCGCGGACAGATCCACCACAAGGCTGTCCGACGTCGACTCCACAATGTCGAACGCCGTAATAACCCCGCCCGCGCGCCCAACAGCGCTGGCAAGATCACCCGCGGACGCAGCCGCCGACGGCGCCTCGATTCGCATAGTGATCGAATATCCTGGTCCTGGAACAGCCATAGTCCGTAAGACTCCTTTCGCCCCCAGTTGCTACTGGCCAACGGCCGCATACCGGGCAGCACGATGAACGGATGGTAGCTCACTAAGCCGTGTAGGCCTCCAGGGCATCCATACGGACAGTTCGGCTCAAACGCTTGAACGAGAGCCCCCAATGACTCCAGCACCTACGCAGCCCGGGGCTCTCCCGGTTGCGCGGTCGCCACCATCCAGGCTCACAGATCGGCTGTGAAACGGGTCGCGAGACAGTAGTTCCGGGGCTTCTTGGTTGCCGCCGCCCACACGACACGATCATCGATGTCAACATACGCACGCACAAGTATGTCGCGGAAACCGACGATATCGACACGTTCTTCTCCCGACACTCCACGTGACCGGTGTGGACGTGGGTTTGGGACGCTGCCGCAATGGCATGATTTCCGCCCCGTGCAGGAATGAGCACTCGCCCACGACCCAAGAGCACAGAGATCAAAGTTGCGACACCGCACAGATCGCAGGTGGCGCGTCCTGGGCGGTGCGTTGAGCTGGCATCAAATTGCGCTGGATTACCGACCTACACGCGTTGTGGCTCTCGTGCGCGGCGGTACCACATCGTCACCGCGCGCGTGCCCTAAACCGAGGAACGCGAGGAGTAGCATCACCGCGGCCGCAACAAAGGTGCCGATCGCGGCAATCCCGGCGATGGTGCCCATGGTTCCGAAGGCGTAGGGGTTGAGCAGCAGCCCACGCAGCGTTTCACCGCGGAACACGGTCTGTACCTGATCGGCGAGTTTGGTATTGCTGGGATCGGCGTTGGATGCCGTGCTCAGCTCGGCGTAGGTCTTGCCGCCACAAATTCCCTTGAGATAATTGGCGATGAAGTCGTTGGCGTAGACCCCTGCCTGCTCGCCGGTGGTCATTTGCTGTCCACCGAAGGTCCGCATACCGGCGAACTCGGCGCCCGCAACGGCAGGGCTGTCTGCAGATGGGAAGAAAATTTGTTGAGCCGCGAGCTGGTCGTGGACTTCACTCGCGATAAAGGTGCTACCCCAGGTGAGAAGCCCGCCGGAGACCACCCTCACAAGGGCGAGAGCGAGACCGAGCCAACTTACGAGTTTATCCATTTGCGTGCGCATTTGAATTTGCACCCGTTGCTATTTCGGGCGCATATACGGGTGGCCGTTCCGCTGCCGGTGGTTGTCCTGCCGACACTGTGAGCATTGCTCTGCGCCGAGACTCCAGAACGGGGCCTAACGGTACTTTCTGGGGTGCAGACCCCTGCCCGATGGGGACTTTGGTCCGGAATACGAAGGCGGCAGCAACAGTGTCACCGTAGAGGTGCCGAAACTCCCTTGCCGCTCGTGCCGCGCCGCGGTGGCATTAGGGCAGCCCGCTCAACGGCATGCACTGCGACATTCGACGGGAAGCTGCGGGAGGGAAGTCAGTAATGATCCGAGTCTTCCTGGCCGACGACCATGAGGTCGTGCGTCGCGGAATTACTGACCTCCACGAGTCCGAGGATCTGCAGATTGTCGGCGAAGCGGGCACCGTCACAGAAGCCCTCGCCAGGGCGGCTGCGGTACGGCCTGATCTGTCCTTACTCGATTTTCGCCTTCCCGACGATAGCGGTGTCGGACTGTGTCGGGAGTTGCGCTCCATGCTGCCGGGCCTGCGGTGCTCGATGCTCAACTCGTTCGAC
>JBDTAR010000005.1:0-5492 GCA_039924545.1 Nakamurella sp.
CCGTGCTTGAACTGCATGGGAATGCCAAGCGCCGCGGAAACGGCACGCCATCGGTACGTATTGCACGCGGTCGTGAACGCGGTGATGCCGATTGCGGAGATCACGGTCCACGGGTTGAGCCGGGCCAGCGCCGCGCCGAAGGGCCCGCCACCGAAGCGTCCGGCGAGGATGGCTAGGAGTCCCACAGCCAACGCGATCCGGAGCCATGCGCCCCACTTAGTGCCGCGCATCGAAACCTTCGCACGGACGGCGGTCGATTTCATCGAGACGCGTCCGTAGCGAAACCTCGGCTGGCAGCCGACGTCGCCGCCGATAGTAGCTGCGCCGACTGTGACCACGATGCGAGCGTTGCGCGGCGTGCCGATGCCGCATGACGCAACCGAGATCGTTCGTCCGGGTCGGTCAGCCAGCGTTCGACGGCGTCAGCGAGGGCGAGCGGATCGGCTGCCGGCACAAGAATCCCGGGCCGCGAGCCGTCCGGCGCCACCCCCAGAGCCTCCGGTACGCCGCCCACATCGCTTGCCACGACCGGAATCCCTCGGGCGAGCGCCTCCGTGATGACCATTCCCCACGTCTCGGACCGGGACGGCAACACCAGCAGATCGGCGGCGCCAAATGCGGCGTCCAAAGCGGCGCCTGTCAGCGGGCCCGAGAAATGCACCCGATCGGCCAGGCTGCGGCTGCGCATCGCTACTTGGAACCTTGCGGCTGCTTCCGGCTCCACATTCAATGCGCCGACACACGTGCATCGCCACGGGTGCCGAACGAGTCCAGGCCGGGACCCTATATCGGCGAGAGCGGATAGGAGGACGTCATAGCCCTTGGCGTGGGTCACTGCCGCAACGCAGATCAGGCGTCCGCCATCGGCCTGCCGGGTCGCCGGATGCGCCGGGTCGACCCCGGGAGGTATGACGAAAACCCTGCCGGAGTCCAGCCCGTACATACCGACGAGATATCGCGCGGTCCACTGGCTCGTGACGACCGCTCCAGCAACCGACCGCACCATGCGTTCTTCCGACTGCCGAAGCTCGGCGTTGATAGACCCAAACGGCATGTGAATCAGCGTCACCACGGGGCGGCCTCTGGCAACCTCCGCCACGAGATTCCCCGCCGCTGACGCGATCAGGCCATCAATGAGGATCACGTCATACTCGATGCTTTTATCCGAACCGGTGGCTGAAGTTCCGATTGAAATACCGGCCGAGCTGTTGCCCGACTTCTCCTCCGACCCACAGTCCAACACCGCCGCAAGTGCGTCCAGGTCGCTGCCGGTCGGATGTGGCCAGCAGCCGGGCACCTTGTGTTCGCGCACGGACCATCCAAGCGCCACCAGGCCGTCACTGACACGGCGGTCGTATCGGTTGCCGCCGCTGGGCCGCGCTGGATCGTCGACCCCATCGGGCAGCACGAAGTGCAGCGTTGCGGCAGACATGATCAGTCCAATGTCCGCTCGTACGTCGCCCAGGCAACCGGCGACTCGTGCAGGGTAACGGCGATACCGTCCAGTTTTCCGCCCGACGGTCCCAACGCCCCCGAGGTGGCCCTGGCCGCGAGAGCATCGGCGATATATCGGGCCACTAGCTCCGTGGTGGAGTTCTGTTTGTCGAAGGGCGGCACATCGTCAAGATTGCGGCGGTCGAGCACGTCGAGCACCTGCCGCAGCTGCGTCAACACAAGCCCGATATCGACGACAATTCCGTCGGCGTCGAGGCCTTCGGCGCGAAACGCAGCGTCCACGACGTAGGTCGCGCCGTGCAAACGCTGGGATGGGCCGAAAATCTCGCCGCGCAGGCTGTGCGCGATCAAGATGTGGTCCTGGACGGTGACGGTATACATGGCGGATCATGCCCTCACTGAATAGTCGATGGTGTGGCACAGCGCTGGGAGGGTGCCGTCGGCAAGTTTCGGCATCACTGCCGGGAGCTCGTCAAAAGTAGACGACCCGGTCAGTAAGGCATCAAATGAGCTGTCCCGTAATAGATCCAGCGCCAATTCGAGACGCTGCCGATTGCTCCGTCGGCCTTGCTGCTCCGGAGAAACCACGCTGACTTGGCTCGCGCGGATATCCAGGCGGCGGGAGTGGAAGACTCCGCCGAGGTTAACAGTGACCGGCTGGTCACCATACCAGCTCAACTCGATCACGCGGCCTTCTGCCGCCAGCAAGCCCAGCGCGCACTGCAGCCCTGCCGACGTGGCCGAAGCATGCAGGACAACGTCATACTCGGTCGTCGTGGTTCCCGGGGTCGCGAATCGTATTCCGAAGGCGTCGGCGATCGCCGCGCGCGCCGGATTGGTGTCGATCAGCGTCACCTCGGCCCCGGGGAAGTCGGCCGCCAGCCGCGCGACACAGCAGCCGACGAGCCCTGCGCCGACCACCGCGATACGGTCACCGAGCAGCGGGTGCGCGTCCCACAGTGCATTCACGGCCGTCTCCACGATGCCCGTCAGAACCGCGCGACGTGGCGAAACGCCCTTCGGCACTTCGATCACCGCGGAAGCCGGAACGGTATAGACCGTCTGGTGCGGGAACAGACAAAACACCGTTCGGCCGATCAGATCGGGGACGCCAGCGTCGACACGGCCCACGTTCAGATAGCCATATTTGACCGGACCAGGGAAATCGCCTTGCTGGAAAGGGGCACGCATCGTTTGGTACTGGTCCTGGGGCACTCGGCCTTCGAATACCAACGCCTCCGTGCCGCGACTGATGCCGCTGTACAACGTACGGATGAGTACCTCACCCGGACCGGGGTCGCGGATGGCGGCAGGCCGAATTTCGCCGAGGCCTGGCTCACGGACCCAGAAAGCGGCGGCTTGAGCCGACATGCTCGACTCCTCTCATTCCCGAAACCATTGCCCAAAGATGCGCAGTGGCAGTCGATGTTTGCGCGGCGGTTCCCGACTGTCTTTATTCTAATTACAAGGTATCCTGTTGAAACAAGTACTAGCCATTCGGTGGATTGGTGATTGATGCGGATCGAACCCAGCGGCGCCTCGAGATGACCCGAATCCCATGACGGGCCAGCAACCGCGACGCCCACCGTCCCGCGTGATGACGTGGGTCGTATCTCGGCGTGCGGCATTGGTGACTGTGCTCGCTGGCGTCCTGGTGTGGGTCTCGTTAGCGCTGCCGTCCACCATGGGGATCCTGCTCAATCGGTCTTGGTATTTCCAGTTGCCGCTCGCCGCCCTGATCCTTGGCGTGGCCGCAGTGAGCATTCCGCGTCGGGCATTGCGCGTCGTCGCGCTCATCTTTGGCACGCTGATCGGCGCGCTGGTGATCGTGAAGGCGCTGAACATTGGGTTTCACTCCGTATTCGACCGTGGCTTCGACATCGTGGGCGACTGGTATTACCTAGGCCCCGGTATCGGCGTACTCACCGATACGACGGGCCGCACCTGGGCTCTAGTCATAGTAGGGATGGCGCTGCTCCTGGTGGTGGCCGTCCTGGTGGCGTTGCCGCTCGCGACGATGTGGGTCACGTCAGCGCTGGCACGAAACCGACGGCGTTCGGTGATCGCAGTCGCGGTGCTTCTAGTCGTGTGGGCGGGTTCCGCCGCAACAGGGTTCACCGTGGGAACGGCCACGCCGCTCGCAGCCGTGAGCAGCAGTCAACTGGCCTGGAGCACCGTACGCCAGGTGCCGTCAGATATCGCTGACCGTGCCACCTTCGCGACCCAAATCAAGGCCGACCCCCACCAAGCATCTGCCCCGCTCCTTACCGGGCTGAAGGGCAAAGATGTGTTGTTGGTGTTCTTGGAAAGCATCGGCCAGGTCGCGCTGACCGACCCGAGCGTGGCGCCGACGGTAAACGCCGCGTTCGCAGACGGGCAAGCGCAGCTGAAGGCGGCCGGGGTTTCCGCTGCCAGCGGCTGGCTCACCTCGCCAACATTCGGGGGAGCGAGCTGGCTGGCGCATTCGACCGTGGAATCGGGGCTGTGGGTGGACAGCCAACAGCGCTATAACCAGCTCGTGTCCACGGACCGGCTCACCCTCACCGAGGCGTTCCGCAGCGCTGGCTGGCGCACCGTGTTCGATATTCCCGCCATGTCGCAGCCGTGGCCTGAAGGGCAGCCGTTCTACCACTTCGACAAGCTTTACACCGCAGACAACGTCGGCTACAAAGGCCCGACTTACGGCTATGCCACCATGCCAGACCAGTTCACGTTTTCCGCACTGAGCCGACTCGAGTTGACCGGCGCGCCCCGCGCCCCGGTGATGGCCGAGATCGACTTGCTCTCCAGCCACTACCCGTGGACCGAACCGCCGCCGCTGCTGCCGTGGGACGCCGTCGGCGACGGGTCTGGTTTCGCCGCGCCCGGGGCTGCGCCGGATGCGGTGCCGGGTGTCGCGCCGAGTCCGAAGCAGACCTATGCCGATGCGACCGCCTATGTCTTGCGCACATTGGCATCGTTTGCGGCAACGAGCAACGACCCGAATCTCGTCATACTCGCCATGGGCGACCATCAGCCGAAAACGTCCATCAGCGGAACAGATGCGTCGCATACCGTTCCCACGATGCTCATCACCCGCGACTCTGACGTGCTTGCGCGCATCTCGAATTGGGGCTGGACCCCTGGTCTGCATCCCGCGCCAGATGCGCCGAACTGGCCCATGAGCGACCTCCGCGACCGAATATTTGCCACCTTCGGAGCTGAGCCGTAAATCGGCCGTCAGCACCGCACACCACATCACGACACCGCACACACGATGGAAAGGAAGAACACAATGTCATTGCGAATAATGGGGGCGTTGGTAGCGCTGATATCGGCGCTCATTCACCTCTGGGAATATTTCTTCGAAGACTACGACTCGACCGGCGTGGGCATCCCGTTTCTGATTAACGTGGTCGCCGGAATCGTGATCGCGATCCTGCTTCTGACCTGGCGAAACTGGGTTCCGCTATTTCTGCTCTTCGGCTTCGGCGTGCTTTCGCTGGCAGGGTTCATCATCTCTGCGACAGTCGGGCTCTTCGGCGTCGACGAGACCTGGAACAACGCCATGGGCTGGGCAGCGATGATCGTCGAGGCGATTGCCATCGTGGTCGCGGTGGTTGCGGCGATGACGGAGCGGCGCGGCATGCTGCGGGCCTGACGCGCGGCTGCGGGCGACTCGAGTGTTATTGGGACCCCGCTGGGCCGTGTGAGTGGCATTAGCGACTTGTTTTAGTCCATCATGGAGCGATGATCGCACTCATCATTATCCTCATCATCTTGGCGGCGACCGGCATCCTGGGCTTCATCGTCAAGGGACTCCTGTGGCTCGGCTTTATTGCCGTCGGACTGTTCGTCGTCGCCGGAATCTTCGGGTGGCTGAAGGGCAAAGGCTCCAGGCGCTGACGGTCACCTCCGCTGCTCTCGCCTTGGGTGAGAGCTAGTCCACGCGCGCGCGTCGCTTTCTGGGGCTGCGCCGTGGGTTGCTGGGGCGCGGGCCCACTCAGTATTACGTCGTAACAAGCTAGAAATCGTGTAGAAGCCAGGTCGGAGACCAG
>JBDTAR010000006.1:0-50009 GCA_039924545.1 Nakamurella sp.
GCATCGCCGCCGGTGAGCTCCAGTCGTTGCAATTCCAACGCCTGATCGGTGAGGGAAGGCAGGAATTCGTGCAGCGGCGGGTCGAGTAGTCGGATCGTCACCGGCAATCCACTCATGGCGGTGAGAATTTCCTCGAAGTCTGCCTGCTGCATGGCCTGCAGATCGGTGAGAGCCACGGCCCGATCGTCGTCATTCTCGGCGAGGATCATGCGGCGGACAGCAGGTAGGCGAGTGGCCCCGAAGAACATGTGCTCGGTGCGGCACAGACCGATGCCTTCGGCGCCGAACTCCCGTGCGCGCCGGGCGTCTGCGCCGGTGTCAGCGTTGGCCCGAACACCGAGCCGCCGCACCTCGTCAGCCCAGCCCAGTACCGTTCGATAGCTGTCGGTGATCTCCGGCGGCACCAGCGGCAAGGCGCCAGCGAACACCTCACCGGTGGCGCCGTCCAGCGTGATGACGTCGCCTTCTGCGAAGGTCTGTCCGCCGATGGTGGCGGTCCGCGCTTCCATATTGATCGTGAGGTTCGGCGCGCCTGCCACGCAGGGCTTGCCCATACCCCGGGCGACCACGGCCGCGTGTGACGTCATGCCGCCGTGGGCAGTCAAGACACCCTGGGCCGCAACAACTCCCGCAATATCGTCCGGCGCCGTCTCAAACCGCACGAGGACCACGCGATCTCCGGCTCGGCCGCGTTCAACGGCCAACTCGGCGTCCAACACGATCGCACCCACCGCCGCCCCCGGCGACGCATTGAGCCCGACGGTGAGCGGCTCCTTTTTCGCTGTCGTGTCGATCGCCGGATGTAGCAGCTGGTCCAAATCGGCCGGATCAATGCGCATGATCGCTTCGGTGCGGTCGATGACACCCTCGTTCACTAGGTCAACTGCGATGCGGACAGCGGCACCAGCGGTGCGCTTCCCGGTACGGGTCTGCAACAGGTAGAGCACCCCATCTTCCACGGTGAACTCAATATCCTGCATGTCGCGGTAGTGGTTTTCGAGCATTGCCATGGTCGACACCAGCTGCTCGAAGGCCTGCGGCAGCACGTCGCCCATTTCGTGCAACGGACGCGGTGTGCGGATTCCAGCCACCACATCTTCGCCTTGCGCGTTGGTGAGGAACTCGCCGTACAGCTCCTTCACTCCGGTGGACGGGTTGCGAGTGAAACACACCCCGGTCGCCGAGGTTTCGCCGCGGTTGCCAAATACCATCTGCATGACGTTCACGGCGGTGCCGAGATCGTCCGGGATGGAATGAATCTCGCGGTAGATGCGGGCGCGCGGGTTGTCCCACGAAGCGAAAACTGCTTCGATCGCGCGGCGCAGTTGATCGATGGGCTCGATCGGCATGTCGGCACCAATGTGTTCCTTCGACAGCCGTAGGAACGTGTCGACCAGTTCTGCGAGGTCGGCGGCAGAAAGCTCGGTGTCCTGCGCGACGCCGCGGGCAGTCTTCAAGGCCGCCAATGCGTCGGCGTAGATGTACGACGGCACACCCTCGACCACTTCGCCATACATCGAAATAAAACGTCGGTAGGAGTCCCACGCGAATCGAGGATTGCCGAATTCGCGCCCCAGTACCTCGACGGTGTTCGGGGTGAGCCCGAGGTTCAAGATCGTGTCCATCATTCCGGGCATCGAGACGACGGCCCCGGACCGCACTGACACCAGAAGCGGCGCGGTTGCCCCGCCCAGCGTGCGTCCAGTCCGTTCCTCGAGACGGCGTAAGCCTCGCTCGATCTCGTCCCAGAGGCCGGCTGGCCAATCGCCGCGAGCGTTCGTCACTGCAATACATGCCTCGGTGGTGACGGTGAACGCGTCGGGCACCGGCACACCGATCCGTTTCATTTCCGCGACGCCAGCACCCTTGCCACCCAGCAGCGGCTTGAGCGAGGCGCCACCCTCCGAGAGGTCGTAGACGAACTTCGGCGCTGATGCGCCGCGCGCACCCGTTGAATCGGGTACCACATCGGAAAAATTGTCGGCGGACGCGATCACGGTGGACTCCTTGTTCGCAGCTTTTAGATCGACGGCCGGGTAGGACGTCGACTGTCGACCAGCTCGATGACCCGCCGCGCGGCTTCTTCCAGAGCAAGCGTCGTGGTGTCAATGACGGGGCAACCGATAGTGCGCTGAATTTTCTGCGCATGGTCTATTTCGTCAAAAATAGCCGTTAATTCCGCATATGCACTAATCTCGCCCACGGGAGCGATCAGCGTCACACGGCGGGAGCGAATGGTCGCCAATCGGTTTGGATCGATCGTGAGCGCAACGACCCGGAAGCGATCAACTTCGAACAACGCCGCCGGCGGCGCAATCCCGGCGACGAGCGGCACATTCGCGGTGCGGTAGCCGAGGTAGCCGAGATACATGGACAGTGGCGTCTTGCCGGTCCGCGAGATTCCCATGAGCACAATGTCTGCGTTGCGAAGCCCTTCGAGATGTTGCCCATCATCATGTTTAACGGCGAATTCCATGGCTGCTATCCGCTGGAAGTAGTCGGAGTCGATACCGACCGGCCTGGCCGGTACCCGCTCGGCGCGGTCGCCGCTGGCGCGCTCAAGTGCGTCCAGAGCTGGTGACAAGAGGTCGCAATGGGGAATATCGAGCTCGGTGCATCGCTGGTCGACGAGTTCGCGAAGTCCCTCGTCCACCAGAGTCGAGAACACCGTCATACGTGTGGGCAGCGCTGCAGCAATACGGTCGAACACGTCCGCCAACCCCACGGCTGTGATGATCCGCGGGTGTTTCACCATGTGGATCGGGTGGCCGGTGAACTGAGACATCGCAGCCCGAGCAACCCGCGCTGCGGTATCGCCCGTGGAATCTGCGATGACGTGAATCTCAATCGGCTCTAGCGTCATGTGACCAGGCTAGGTAGGCCGCTGCACTTTGCGCCACACGAACTGCGAAGTCTATCGAGTGCGTCGTTGGGGCAGGGTTGCTGCAACATCTCCAATTATCTGTCGAATTCGGTCGGGATCCCGTCGGAGTGCGTCCTCGGGCAGCCGCCACGAATCCTTCGCGCCGGGGTAGGCCGGTGCGAGCTCGGCCAACTCTTGGAGCAGGTCGTCTCTGAGAGACCTCTTCACAAAGATGCGTCCATCGCAGACGAGTCCGGCGACCTTCTCATTCACGTAGAAGCAGTAGCCGCCAAACATCGCCCTGGCCCTGACATCCAGGGGCAGCAGGGCCTCAACGAGTTCATCAACCACGGACTGCGTCGCCTTGTCCAGCATTCCTTAGCTCTCCCGTCGAACCCGTGATGTGTACGCGTAGAAGATTTAGTCTGGTGAATATTCTGGCAGGCGCTCTCGGACCGCGTCTTATTCGTGCTCCGTCCACTCGCGTAAGAGACGCTGGACATACGACTGAACCGAACTGGCCCACGGCATCGCCCCACGGCACCAAGCGGGAAACCGACGTCGTTTGCCGACACGTTTGCCGACAATCCAATGGCGCTCTACCCACGATGCGGACCCTGGGGTAGCCGAGCGCACGCGGACAAGGCAGCATAGAGAGATATACATGCGCGCCGGCTCGTCGGCTTCGCGCCGCAATAGCGGCAGCGGGGTCACAACACCGCGCGACGGAAGCCTGGCCCGGGAGGCAACATGACGAAGAATCCCACTCACAACAGTTTTGACGCACGCAGCACGCTAACCGTCGACGGAAAAGACTACGAGATTTATCGGCTGGATAAAGTGCCCGGCGCAGAAAAGTTGCCGTACAGCTTGAAGGTGCTGCTGGAAAACCTGCTGCGCCATGAGGACGGTGTGTCGGTCACGGCCGACCAGATTCGCGCACTGGCCGCGTGGAACCCGCACAATGTCAGCCACACCGAGATCCAGTACAACCCTGCCCGCGTGCTGCTGCAGGACTTCACCGGTGTGCCTGCCGTGGTTGATCTGGTCGCCATGCGCGACGCCATGAGCGATCTCGGTGGCGACCCGAAGAAGGTAAACCCGCTGATCCCGGTGGAGCTCGTCATTGACCACTCGGTGATCGCGGATGATTTCGGCCGAGCTTCGTCATTCAAGATCAACGCTGATCTGGAATTCGAACGTAACAAGGAGCGCTACCAGCTACTGCGCTGGGCACAACAGGCATTCGACAATTTCGTCGTGGTGCCACCAGACACGGGCATCTGCCATCAGGTGAACCTGGAGTACCTGTCGCGAGTCGTGTTTGGGGCCTCCTCCGGCACCCGCATTTCGGAGTACTCCGGCCTACCCGTGGCCTACCCGGATACGCTCGTCGGCACCGACTCACACACCCCGATGGTGAACGGTCTGGGCATTCTCGGTTGGGGCGTGGGCGGCATTGAGGCTGAGGCCGCCATGCTCGGCCAGGCAGTGTCGATCCTGCTGCCGGAGGTGGTCGGCCTGAAACTGGTCGGCGAGCTGCGGGAGGGCACCACCGCCACCGACCTGGTACTCACGGTGGCCGAGACGCTTCGTAAGACAGGCGTTGTCGGCAAGTTTGTGGAGGTGTTCGGACCAGGGATGGATGGCGTGTCGCTAGCCACTCGCGCCACGATCGGCAATATGAGCCCCGAGTACGGTTGCACCTGCACGCTGTCTCCTATCGATGCTGAAACGCTGGATTACCTGCGATTCACTGGCCGAACCCCGGAGCATGTCGCGCTCGTCGAGGCATACGCCAAGGCCCAGGGCATGTGGCACGACTCTTCCACCCCAGACTCGGCGTATTCACAAATCGTGGAGTTGGATCTGAACACCATCGAGCCGTCAATTGCCGGCCCGAAGCGCCCGCAGGATCGCATCTCGCTGACCGCAGCCAAGCGCACAGTCGAGACGCTGCTCGCGAACCCCGGCTTGGATGTGCGCGAAGTTACCGGTCTCGATGAGGCATCGGCGGAATCGTTCCCGGCCAGCGACTCGATCGCGGTTGGCCACGAATGCGCCAGCGATGCGCCAGCAGACCGGTCGAAGTTCGCGAACGGCGTTAAGTGGACATCGAATCGTCAGCCGATGACGATGAACGGCATCGACACCTCGATCGACAACGGTGACGTGGTGATCGCCGCGATCACGTCGTGCACCAACACGTCGAACCCGTCGGTGATGATCGGTGCCGCGCTGCTCGCACGCAATGCGGTCAAAAAGGGACTGAAGTCGAAGCCGTGGGTCAAGACGTCACTCGCCCCAGGTTCCCGCGTGGTCACTGACTACATCGAGCGCGCCGGTCTCACGGAGTACCTCGATGCATTGGGCTTCAACCTGGTCGGATACGGCTGCACCACGTGCATCGGCAACTCGGGTCCGCTGCCTCCTGAGGTCGCTGAGGCAGTCGACGCCGGGGATCTGACGGTGGCCTCAGTGCTGTCCGGAAACCGCAACTTTGAGGGCCGCATCCACCAGCAGTCGCGGATGAACTTCCTCGCCTCGCCGCCGTTGGTGGTCGCCTATGCTCTGGCCGGCTCGATGCACGTCAACATCACGACGGAGCCACTGGGTACCGGCTCGGACGGCAAGCCGGTGTATCTCAAGGACATCTGGCCAACGTCGGCGGAAATCAAGAAGGTGGTGGACGCATCAATCGAGGCGGAAATGTTTACTTCCGGCTACGCCAACGTGTACGACGGTGACGACAACTGGAACAATCTGCCGATCCCTGCCGGTGAACGGTTCGACTGGCAGAGCGATTCCACGTACGTGCGTCAACCCCCGTACTTCGAGGGCATGCGTACCTCGCTCGATCCGCTCGCCGATATCAACGGCGCACGAGTACTGGCGAAGCTCGGCGAGTCCGTGACGACAGACCACATCTCGCCGGCAGGAACGATCAAGCGGGATTCCCCCGCTGGCCACTACCTCACCGAACATGGCGTGGAGCCCCGTCAGTTCAATTCGTACGGCTCACGACGCGGAAATCACGAGGTCATGATCCGTGGCACGTTCGCCAATATCCGGTTACGCAACGAGCTCGTGCCGGGCACTGAGGGCGGCTTCACCCGGCACCTACCAGGTGGCACCGAAACCGTCTCTATCTATGACGCTGCCCAGGACTATGCGGCCGACTCGGTGCCGCTGATCGTGCTCGCCGGTGCGGAATACGGCTCTGGCTCGTCACGCGACTGGGCAGCGAAGGGCACGCTGCTCTTGGGTGCGAAGGTGGTTCTGGCGCAATCGTACGAGCGCATTCACCGGTCAAACCTGATCGGCATGGGCGTGCTCCCGCTGGAGTACAAGGCGGGCGACACTGCTGAGTCGCTGGGCCTGGATGGCACCGAAACGTACTCGGTCACCGGGTTGGCGGGTTCGGACGTGTTCCCGACAGAGGTCACCGTCACGGTGACATCGGACGCCGGGGAAGCGCGCTCGTTCACGGCGACGGTGCGTATTGACACGCCGTCGGAGCAGGCCTATTACGAGCACGGCGGCATCCTGCAGTACGTGCTGCGCCAACGCCTTGAGGCCTAGAAAAGTAGCTGGTCCACGCGGCCCGGGGCCATCGACGGTCAGCGTTCGCCGACGGTCGCGCCGATCTCGTCGAGGAACCAGAGCGACGTCTCTGACTCCGTGAAGTGTGACGTGGAGGCAATCGCCCCACCACTACCGATCGATAGTGGTGGGGCCACTGCCTCGTGTCCGGTCGGAGCCGTCCGCCATAATGGACGCGAGATCGTCGCCTGGCGATGACGAAGATCGCCTACGAACATCAACGACAAGCGGGACAATCTACATGGTCACACCGATGGCTATATTCAGTGCGATACGACGACGAGTGTTCGCCGACTATCTTGCTCCCGACCGCTTGCCGGAGTACGGCCAGTTGATTCGACTGGCACTGGACTCGGGGTACGAATGCGTGACGGTCCGGGATTTCCACGCCAAGGTGCAGAGCGGCACCCTCGCAGCACGAACGATGATTCTGCGACACGATGTCGATTCCGATCCGGCCCGCATTCGAGACTTTGTGCGCCTCGAGCAACAGATCGGCATAGTCGGCACCTACTATTACCGGTTGCGTACGCTCGACGAGGCGGAGATGCGCCGCATCGAAGATCTCGGTGGTGAAGCCGCCTACCACTACGAGGAGGCTGCGACCGTCGCCAAACGGCGCCGCATTCATGACCCAGAGGTGCTACGGGTAATGATGCCCGTGATCCGCGAGGAATTCATTCGAAACCATACTGAGCTCAAGCGACGCACCGGTCTTCCCATCGTGACCGTCGCGGGGCACGGAGATTTCGTGAATCGGCGGCTCGGGGTGTTTAACCACGATCTTTTGAATGCCGAGGTCCGCGAGCGGTGCGGCATCGAGCTTGACGTGTACGACCCCGAATTGCGTAGCCGGTCAACTGATATTTCTGACCGGCCGCAGCCCGTTGGTTGGACACATTCACCGGCTGCCGCGATAGAGTCGGGGGCAGCCCTCATTCACCTGCTGACCCATCCGCGGCATTGGGGTCACCGATTCCTGGCAAATACACAGGAAAATGGCTATCGGGCCTGGCAGGGACTTATGTACGCATTGCCGGACTACCGATCTCAGAAGTAACTGATGCGGTAGCCGCCGGTGTCAAGAGCGGAGTGGTGCCTGTGCCAAACGAATCTGATGGTAGTTCGAGTGACGCCGGTGGCGCCTCAATCGGGCGAGAACAGCACATGACAGATCCCAAATACAGTCAGACCCGGATCACAGCGGAATACGATGCTTCGTTGCTCAGCTGGATCGCGACAGCGGAGCGCCAGGAAGCGGTCGGCCAGGTCCTTTTCTCGCGTTTGCTACCCCTGCTCGGCGTCGGAAAACATGACCCCGTCCTGGAGATCGGTTCTGGAGTAGGGCAACTCACCCGTATTGCGCGCGAGCACGGGTATTCGGTGACCGGATCGGACGTCGTGCCGTCCTTCATGGATTACATGAAGGAATCCGGCATTCCCTGTACGACGATCGACGCACGAACGATTAACATATCAGACACCTGGGCCGGCATTTTTACTCAAGGGCTATCCCCGATAATCACGCGCGACCTGAAAACCGTCGAAGCTACCTACCGATCGATCTATTCCGCGTTGCGGCCCGGTGGCCGGTTCCTGCTAATCCTTCCGCGAGGTGACAAGGCCCGATTCAGCCGAGCATCAGAACACCGGCAGATCTATGGCGACGTCGGCTTTACCCAGCTTGCTGCTTTCCGCCAACAAATGTTTCCAGCCCGCATCTACCGCCACAAGGCGGCTGTCATACCTGAACTTGTAGCGGGCAGATGGTTTGGGGTCCGGGATATCCGAGTGCTGCAGAAGTAGCGCCAGTCGATATTCAACGCTGGTAACCGGATCAGCATCGACGATGAGTTCGGGGTAGAACAGACCGACCAACGGATACCGCGACCGCATCACGAGGGCCGATGCGACTCCCCGGCGGTTCTGGCGTCTCAGTGTCAGGACGTCGAGAATGAGTCAACACGCACGACGGTGTCCACGTAGCGGATGGACGCGGCCCTCGCTGACGCGGTTAACGGTGGCCGGTATGCTTGCACAAACACGAGATTGTCGCCACGAAGCGGCTGACGAGACGAAGGTATCCCTGTGGGCGACATCCGTAGCTGGTCAAGCTGCGCGCGAAGCCGATGAAATACCTGCAGCTGTACCCCGCGATGCTATCGCGGCGCCACGAAGCTCAGGCAGGTCTGAGCAGCTCCGATATTCAGGTGACTTGGACCGCGCCAGCTCTCGTTCACGCGCCGCTGCGTCACTATGCAGAGCGCCAGGAGCCGCCCGCCTACCATCCCGTGGGCCTCCGTCGCGGAGGCCATCCAGTCGGACCTGACCGCCGTCGAAGGCACGGTCTCAGTGCTGGTGATCACCAACGGCTCCGGGCAGACCGAGGGCGGCTCCATCAGCACGAACAACACGAGGGCAGGATGGATCAACTATGACGAAAAACGTCTGGATGCTGAACCACTACGCCAAGAAATTCCCGATGGCTGGCGGTACGCGACATCATGGGTTAGCCCGCGGGCTACACCGGCACGACATGGACACCACCATCTTCACCGCCGAAGAAGTTACGGGTGCACCCAACCGATCCGACGGCGAGCCCTCCGACGGCGTGACATTCGTCCAGGTGCCCACACGTTCCTACCAGGGCAATGGGTTGGGCCGGATTCTGAATATGGCCGGCTTCGCCTGGCGGACGACCCGACTCGGCTGGCACCCCGAACGGCATGGACTGACCAGCCCCGACGTCGTCATCGGCTCAACCCCACACCCGTTCGCGGCGCTGGCGGCATGGGCGATCGCCCGACACCACCACGTCCCCTTCATCCTCGAAGTCCGCGATCTGTGGCCGGAGTCCATGGTAGCGATCCTAGGAATGAGTCGGCGACATCCGCTGGTGCTGGTGCTCGGTGCAATGGAAAAGTTCCTGTACTCACATGCCGACCGCATCGTGGGCGTTCTGGAGGGTATCGGCGACCACGCCCAGATGCGAGTGGGCCGCCGGGCTCCAGAAGTGACCTGGGTCCCCAATGGCGTTTCGATGGCGTTGCTGCCAGACGTAACACCCGTGACACCGCCGGGCGGCGAGTTCCGTGTCGTCTATACCGGGTCCCACGGACCGCCCAACAGCTTAGACACCGTGCTGGCCGCGGCGGAAATCCTGCAGCATGACGACGATTCTTCACTACCGCCCATTCGTTTCGACCTGTACGGCGACGGAGTCGTCAAAAAACAGTTGATCAAAGATGCGCAACGGCGCGGCTTGACCAACGTGCATTTCCACGATCCGGTGCCCAAAGACGAGGTTTACCGGATCTTGGCCGGTGCAGATGCCACCGTGTTACTGCTGCCTCGTTTGTACCTGTGGCGTTTCGGCATCAGTCCCAACAAGCTGTTCGACTACCTGGCCGCAGCCCGTCCGACCATTCTCGCCGTTGATGCTCCTGGTGACCCGGTGACGAAAGCCTCGGCAGGTTTCACCGCGACCGGCGAGGACCCGGTCGACTTGGCAGCGAAAATCCGCCAGCTGCGGGCACTTCCACTCGTGGAACGCCAGGCCATGGGTATGCGCGGACGGGAGTACGTCGCAGCGAACCACGACATGCCCAGGCTCGCGGACCGGCTGGCAGCGGCTATCAACTCCACTACGCGCCGACGCTAACAGGCCGACGATCACGAGCCACTCGTCGTCCGCCCTGTGGCCGATCATGAGGTCGGGATTAGTCGCTTCGAGGTGGGCTTCGGCTCAATCACCGAGATGCGCCAGCACCACGCCGATAGGCATGGTGACTGCTAGGAGAAGAATCAGCCCTCGGAAGGCCCACAGCACCCCTGGATGCGCCGACCGGATCCCTTCCGAGCCGCCCCCACGTGAACCTCGGTGGCCCCAGGTGCCTACGGCGACCAGCACGATGACCAACGCTGCGATCAGCACGATAGTGCCCAGGTCGGTGATTAGCAGCACGCCGGCGAGTTGCCCCGCTAACACAAGGGCATTGCCGAGATTCCACCCGATAAACGCCCACCAGGCAAGGCGCCGCGGAGCCGCGGGCGCGAGCCATGCCACGGCAGCACCGAGTCCGATCTGCGCGATCCCACCAACCAGCACGATGTAGGCCGTTGCCCAGGCGGTCTTTTGGGTCGTTACGTAGGCAGTTGCCGCTGCCAGCAGTCCGCCCGCAATGATGCAACCAAGTCCCGCCACTACGTATGGCTTAAGCCAGGTGCTACGAGTATCGATGAGGCCTTCCGACAGCGGCCTGTCCCCCGTCGCGCCGAATTGCAACAGCACCGCTTACACCAGGATGCGCAGTGGGTTCGCGAGGAGGTCCGTGAGGTCTCGCAGGAATGCCGCGCCCATAGCACCATCAAGCACACGGTGGTCCACAGTCATGGTGAGCCGGCTCCGCGCTCGTATGGTGACCTCGCCGTCGACCACGACCGGCTCATCGACAGTCGAGCCCACCGCGAGAATTGCTGCTTCCGGCGGGTTGAGCACGGCGGTGAACGAGTCGATCCCGAACATGCCAAGGTTCGAAATGGTGAAGGAGCCACCGGAGAACTCACCCGGAGTCAGCTTGCCAGCGCGGGCCTTCTTCGCGAGCGCCTTGGCCTCGAGCGAGATCTGCGACAGCGACTTGATGTCCGCGTCCTTGATGACCGGCACAATGAGGCCGTCTTCGAGGGCAACGGCCACGCCGACATTCACATGTCCGCGTCGAATGATCGCGTCCCCGTCGAACGCTGCATTGGCCTCCGGGTGAGCGCGCAGCGCGATCGCCGACGCCTTGATCAAGAGATCCGTCACGGAAATCTTGACGCCGCTCTCGGCAAGATTCGCGTTGATCTGTGTCCGCAGGGCGCTCAGTTCAGTAGCGTCCAACACAGTAGTGAGCTGGAACGCGGGAACCAGGGCCGCCTCCGAGAGTCGCTTCGCCGTGACCTTGCGGATCGTGGACAGCGGAATCCGCGTGTCCTCGGCCGTGGTGGCGACCGGCGCGGCTGGTGTCGCCGTGGTGCTTGCCGTAGCCGGGGCAGACGCCGCTCGCGTCGGCGCACCGGGGGCCGCGTTGTCAGCGGGGATCAAGCCCTCCACATCAACGCGAATAATCCGCCCGCCCGGACCGGTTCCCTTCACTGACGAAAGGTCGATGCCGTGTGTGCGGGCGAGCGATCGCACTACTGGGGACGCCTTCAGCTGGCTGCCGTCGGCAACTTCTGGTGCAGTAGCAGATTCAACATCGCCAGACTCGGCCTGGGCAGCTGCATCCTCAGTAGGCTCAGACTCAGTAGTCTCAGACTCGTCGTCGGCGGCAGGATCGACAGCAGATTCTGCAGTGACGGTCTCCGCCTGAGACGAGGCGTTCGACCCAGAATCGGCAGGTGCCGGAGCCGCGTCAGCCGCGGCACCATTCGAGGAGGATGTCGACGGCGGTGTGGTAGCCCCGGATCCGTCGCCGATAATGGCGATTTTCTCGCCGATGGGCACGACCTGGCCAACTCCGACGAGAATCTTCTCCAGCACTCCGCTGTCGTAGGCCTCTAGATCCATAACGGCTTTGTCGGTCTCGATCTCGGCAATGATGGCACCGCGTTCGACAGTGGCACCTTCGGCCACTAACCACTGCGCGATCGTGCCCTCTTCCATCGTGTCCGACAGTCGTGGCATAAATACATCAGGCATGGTGGGTTGGCGCCTTCCTTATCGCTTGAATCCGGTAGCGTCCAACTGTTCGTTGATGACCCGGATCAGTGCGTCCGCATCTGGTAGTGCGATCCGCTCCAGTGACTTCGCATAGGGCAGCGGCACTTCCGCCGCAGCGACCCGCCGCACCGGCGCGTCGAGATAATCGAACGCACCTTCAGCGATGGTGGCGGCAATCTCCGCGCCGATGCCATAGGTGAGCCAGTCGTCTTCGAGGATGACTGCCTTACCGGTTTTCATCACCGACCGGCAAATCGTCTCGCGGTCCAGCGGACGCAAGCTCGACAGGTCCACGACCTCGATCGACACGCCCTTTGCAGCGAACCGCTCAGCTACGTCGCGCGCAATGACGGCCGAACGTGAGTAGCCGACAACGGTCAGGTCGGTGCCGTGCACCGTGATTTGAGCCTTGCCGATCGGAGCGACCACCTCGTGCTCGGGAACCGGGCCCTTGGTGTTGTACAGCGACAGGTTCTCCAACAGCAGCACCGGATCGTTATCCCGGATTGCCGCCGTGAGCATCGACTTCGCGTCTGCTGGCGTAGCCGGCGCCAACACCTTGAGCCCCGGCACATGCGCATACCAGACTTCAAGGTTCTGCGAGTGAGTTGCGGCAAGCTGCTGGCCGCCGCCACCCGGAGTACGGATGACCATCGGAATGGGCGTCTGACCGCCAAACATGCCATAGATTTTCGCCGCGTGGTTCACGATCTGGTCGATCGCGAGCAGCGAGAAATTGATGGTCATGATCTCGACGACCGGGCGCATGCCGAGCATCGCGGCGCCAATAGCGGCACCTACGAAGCCTTCCTCCGCGATCGGGGTATCGCGTACCCGCTCCGGACCGAACTCATCGAGTAGGCCAGCGGTGATCTTGTAGGAGCCCTCGAAAATGCCGATCTCTTCACCGAGCAGGATGACGGACTCGTCACGTTGCATCTCGGCCTGCAACGCGTCGTGCAACGCCTGCCGGTAGGTGATTATGGGATCGGTATTACCGCTCGTCGGGGCCGATGGAACCTTCTTGGTTGGCGCGCTCATCAGCGGGAAACCTCCTTGTCCCAGCCTGCCGGCAGGATCGGATCGCCAGGCATCAGCATGGACGTGTTAGCTACCGGACTCGCGTACGTATATTTGAACAGGTCGCTTGCTGGCGGCTCTGGACTCGAGTCAGCGAACGCGACCGCTTCGTCGACAATCCGGATCGATTCGGCTTCAATCGCTGCCGTTTCCTCGTCAGTCAGGACGCCGTCGGCAACGAGCTTGTGCCGATAGGCGGGCACGGGGTCCTCGGCACGGAGCTTCTCCGCTTCCTCACGGGACCGGTAGCGCGCAGGGTCGACCACGGAGTGTCCACGAAGGCGATGCGTCATGATCTCCAGCAGACCAGGTTTGCGCTCTTCACGAGCCCGCCGCAGCATTTCTTCGGCAGCTTCATGCACTACCGAGGGGTCGTCTCCTTCGACGCGAACACCTTTGATGCGGTAGGAGCAGCCGCGTTTGTACAGGAGCGGCTCACCAGCAGCAGCCTCGACGGTTGTCGCCATACCCAGCCCGTTGTTGATCACGACGTAGACAATCGGCAGATTCCAAATAGCCGCCAGGTTCAACGACTCATGGAATGCACCAATATTGGTGGTGCCGTCGCCCATCTGGCACACCACGGCTTCTGAATCGGGGCCAGGCTCGCCACGGTAGGTCAGGGCTAGTGCCGCACCGGTGGCAGGCGGAATCTGGCCACCGACGATGCCGTAGCCGCCGAGAAAGCGACGCTTTGCATCGAACAAATGCATGGAGCCGCCGCGTCCGCCCGAAACGCCGTCGGAGCGACCGAACAGCTCGGCCATGACTCGACCGGGTTCCATTCCGCGCGCCAGCGCATAGCCGTGCTCGCGATAGTTCGTGTAGATGTAGTCGGTCGGGCGAAGCGCAGCCATGAGTCCGACAACCGTTGACTCTTCACCGAGATTCAGGTGGCAGTAGCCACCGATCTTCGCCCGGGTGTACATCTCTGCTGCCTTGAGCTCGAATTCGCGGATCAGCGTCATCTCGCGGAAGTAACCGACAAGTCTGTCGCGATCAGCGTCAGGCTTCGTGGTATCGCGCTTGGCGCCTTTCGCGGGTGTTGCTTTTGTGCTCTCGGTACCCGCAGGTACCTTCCCTTCACCGTCGCGAACCTGCTTCGATGCAGCACTCCGCTTAGTGGGTTTTCCACTCACGGGGCGGCTGCGCGCAGGGCCTTCAGTTCGTCCGGCCATCTGGCTAGCTCCTCAATGTTGCTGGCTAGCCGAACCCGAGTGAGGACGACTAACCGCGCGTTTATCACGGTCCGGGCGGTTGCTCCTGTAGGACAAACCGATCCGAACTTCCACCACACTTGGGACACACAAACGGAGGCTTTGGGCCACGTATTGTCTCGCCACATACGCCGCAAGCCCATTCGACCATGCGGCCGACGAGGTCATGCCGCGAAATAATGCCTACCAGTCGACCGGCCTCGAGTACCGGAAGGCGACGGATCGGGGCATCGACCAACATGCGTCGAACCTGATCAAGGTCGGTGTCGACAGTCACGCTAATCACGGACGTCGTCATCACCTCACGCGCAGTTCTACCACTGCGTGCCAGCAGGTCCCGCTCGCTCACCAGGCCCAACACCGCGCCGGCGGCGTCGACGACAGGCACGCCGGAAAACCGACGGGACGTCAGCAACTCTGCGATCTGCGTGACCGACGTCTCTGGGCCAACAGTGACGACCGGCGCGGTCATCACGTGTCCGGCAGTGATCGCGGCCGCGGTGCGGCTCGAATTCATCACATCACCTCTGACGGCAGGCTGGCGGGGCGAGTCCCCGCACGCGTTTCTTAGCTTACCGTTCGAAAGGATCACCGGAGCCATCCTTGATGTGACCTTCGACGACAACGTAGAACTCGACGATAGAACGGGGTAGGCAGGACAAAGATCGCAGAAAAAAGGACTGGCAGGACACGAAGAGAAAAGAGACACCATGCCCTTTGCCACCCCGCCCGAGAATGCCGGCCGCACCGAATCCGACCAGGTGATTTGTTCGGCGCAAAAGTGTCACAGCCACGCCCGGTGGGCAGTGGTGTGGAACAACCCAAAAATCCATACCCCAGATCGGGAGAAGATCTGGTCGGCCTGCAACGATCACCGCGATACGCTCGCCGACTACCTGACTAATCACCGGATGAATCTGATCCGCGTTGACCCGCTGGACAAGGACAATACCGAGCACTCGGCCAGTCACTCGTCAAGTCAGTTGCCCAGTAATGCATCCACGCCCAACCGTTTAATCCGCTAGCGCCCGAATTCCGGAAAGCCAGCGCACCGGCGCGCTGGGAACCTGACAGACTTAGTAACTATGACGACCATGCGGCTGCTCGCCGGACGGTACCGACTCGACACCGAGATCGGCCGCGGTTCTATGGGCACCGTCTGGGATGCATATGACGAAACCCTGCGCAGGCGGGTGGCGATCAAGGAAGTGAACTTCCCCGCAGGCATCCCCATGGCTGAGATCGATATTTTAGCCGACCGCACGCTCCGAGAGGCTAGGGCCATCGCGGCTCTGTCCCATCCGCACGTCATCACCCTGTTCGACATCCTGATGCTCCCGGACGGGCCGGTCATCGTCATGGAGTTGATGATCGCGCGGTCACTCGCCGACATTCTTCAGAGCAACGGTCCACTATCGGTTCGCGATGCTGCGGTCATCGGCCAGGCCGTCGCATCCGGACTAGTCGCTGCCCACGGAGCTGGAATCACGCACCGCGATGTCAAGCCTGCCAACGTGCTGATCAGTGACGACGGCCAAATCAAACTGACCGATTTTGGTATCGCGCGGGCCGCTGGTGAGCAAACGTTGACTGCGACCGGCATGCTGCTCGGCTCCCCCGCATATATCTCGCCGGAAGTGGCGTCGGGTCGACCCGCGACTCCATCGGCGGATGCCTGGGGGCTCGGCGCATTGCTCTTTGCGATGCTTGAGGGGCGCCCTCCGTTCGACCGGGGCAAGCCAATAGAAACGATGACGGCGGTGGTTTCTGAGCCAGCTCCGCCGCATCCGCACTCGGGCATGCTCGGTCCGGTGATCGACGGTCTTCTCACCAAGGATCCAGGACTGCGGATGCCGATGGACACAGCAGAGGCCGCGTTGACAGAGGTCGCCCGCGGGGCATATTTCCTGCCGCCCTCAGCGCCCTCCGTGACTACCGCGCCTGCGCTCTTGGACTCGGGCACGGTCTCGGACTCAGGACCGGGCACGACAAGTGCGTCATCACTGTCGCTGCCACCGGCCGGCCCCGCAATGGCGCCACTTTTGCCCCCTACTCTGCGGCCGCCAACACTGCCGCGTCCAAACCTGCATTCCCCCAGTTTTCAACCTCCAAGCGGGCAGTCTGCAAGCTGGCAATCTGCGAGCTTGCCTCCGCCGCCGTGGTCGGCCGCCGCTGCCGCGACACTGGCGCGGCTACCTACGGTCGCGTCGGAGCACCCCCGTCGTCGGGCGGGTTGGGCGGCGGTAGTGCTGATAGTTGCTGCCGCCATGGGATTCGTGGCGGTCATCGCCATCGCATCGTTCAGTTAGGCGGATCAGGCGCCGAGCACCAGTCCAAGGATGTAGGTCGCTGCCGCCGCGCCGTACCCGATCGCGAGCTGCCGCACTGCGCGTTTCAGGGGCGATGCGCCGGACAACAAGCCGACCACGGCGCCGGTTGCCAGCAACGCCACGCCCACGACCGCTGCGGCGGCGATCTGCCCGATAACTCCGGTCGCGCCAAACAAGAATGGCAATACCGGGATTACCGCGCCAGAGGCGAAAAAACAGAAGCTCGACGCCGCGGCGCGCCACGCCGTGCCCAGCACCTCGTGCTCGTCGACCTGCCCGGCCTCGTCTTGGGACTGGAAATCGAGCTGGTCGCTGGACTGCGCCGCCACTATGGGATCAACGCCATGACCCGGTTCGGTCGCGTCGTGCCACGATCGGAACCCGGCTAATATGGCGCTCGCGTGGATAGCTGCGTCGGCGGCCGACATCCCTCGTGCCCGATAAACAAGCGCTAATTCGTTCGCGTCCAGGTCGAGATGCGGCAACGCTGTCGCGGCATGGGGATCCGGCACCGACGCCTGTAGTAGCTCCCGTTGCGACCGCACCGACACGTACTCGCCGGCGCCCATCGACAACGCTCCCGCCAACAGCCCGGCTAGGCCGGTGAGCAGCACAATCGTGGTGTCCGCCCCGGCTGCCCCTACTCCCAACATCAGCGCGAGGTTCGATACCAAACCGTCGTTCGCACCGAAAACCGCAGCACGGAAGCTACCGGCGAGCCGACTGCGACCGCGCGCCGCCAGAGCCCGCACGACCTCACTGTGAATCCGTTCATCCGCGGCCATCGCGCTGGTGGCATGTTCGTCGGTGGCATACGGAGAACGGGACTCTGCCCGCTGCGCGATCGCCAAGATGAACACCGAACCAAAATGGCCCGCTAGAAATGCCAAAAGCTGTGTCCGCACGCTGCCTCGCGTGGCACCTGCGAACGCATCTCTGGCAGCGTCACCAGGGAATCTAACGCCCGTTGCGCCTTCGGAGGGGTCACTCGGCGATCCAGGGGAAGCGCCGGTACTGCCGACAGCAGCGTGGGCGGCGAGCAGCTCACGCCAATGCGCCGCGTGCCGGCCCTCGGCCTCCGCGAGCTCGAGCAGAATGTTCCGCTCCTCACCGCTTCGCCGCTGGGCCAGGCGCCGGTAGACCGCGGCCTCGGCTCGCTCATCGGCCAGGTACCGCCGCCACCGGCGAATCGTGCGAGCATCCGGCGGTTGTCCGCCGCTCACGCCGGATTCCGATCGATAGCCGGCGACACCATCGCCGGCCGAGCCGCTAGGACTGCTGCAAGCTCTCTCCCTGCCCGTTCGATCCGCTCAACAAGCCGGGCCGACTGCGCCGTGCCAGGCACATCCTCCGGAGTCGCGAACACGCCCGTCGGCACCACTGCTGCCCGAAAATAGGCCAGCAGCGGCCGAAGAGCATGGTCAATGACCAGACTGTGTCTGACGCTGCCGCCGGTCGCACCGATCACCGTGGGCATTCCGGTCAAGCAATCTGGGTCGAGCACGTCGAAAAACGACTTGAAAAGTCCCGCGTAGGACGCCGCGAAAACGGGGGTGACGGCGATGAGGGCATCGGCCGTCGTCACTGCTGCGATCATCTCCCGCAATGTCTCCGACGGAGCGTGGCCAATCGACGCAGCCGCGAGATCGCCTGCGAAGTCACGGACCTCAACAATTCGAGTGTCGATGCGCAGCCCAAGAGGTTCGGCCGCGGCGGCCACCGCGGCAACGAGGTCCGAAGCAAGTGCTGCGGTAGTTGACGGCTCATGCACTCCCGCAGACAACACCGCCACAGTTAGTAGCGAACCGCTCTGCCGTGCTGCACCGCCCTGCCCAATCGCGAGGCTTTGCTCCACCGACGGCGGCCGAAGCATCGTGGTGGACGTGACCGTCACCGAAGTGAGCGCTGCGCGCGAGTCGAGCACGATTGCCACCCTTCGCCGTCGTTAACGGTAAATACGATCACTTCCACTGTTTCATAAACCGACTCGTCATAAACCGTGCCATCAACCTCGCGCCCTATCCATCCGTGAGTAGTTACCCGTCAAAGAAAATGGCCCGCAAATTTTCGGCAAATGTGCGTCGCACCACAATCCACCCTCTGCCGCATGAAGCCCAGGGTGGATAGTGTCTTGGCATGGCCACTGACTCCACGCACGAAGACACGTCCGACCACGACCCGCAGGAGCTCGCAGCGAGGGCGGCGTCCGCGATCGCCACCGCGACCGGCGCGATCAGGCACGATGTGGCCGTGATCATGGGGTCCGGATGGGCGCCAGCCGCAGCGCAGCTCGGCACCCCCACCGCCGAACTCACAATCGGCGATCTACCCGGCTTCACGGCGCCGTCCGTCGCCGGGCATTCGGGCAGCGCCTTGTCGATCCCCGTGGGCGGCAAGCGCGTGCTCGCATTGCTCGGCCGCACGCACTACTACGAGGGCCGCGGCGTCGCCGCCGTCGTGCATGGGGTGCGCACCGCGGTGGCTGCTGGCGCGAAACTGGTGATCTTGACCAACGCGGCCGGAGGCCTACGGTCCGAATACTCGCCCGGCCAGCCGGTGCTCATTAGCGACCACCTGAACATGACCGCGACGTCGCCAATAGTGGGGCCGACGTTCGTCGACCTGACGGACCTGTACTCGGCCCGGCTGCGGAAAATCGCGCGAGAGATCGACCCAACATTGACCGAGGGCGTTTACGCGCAGCTTCCCGGGCCGCATTACGAAACCCCGGCCGAAATCCGCATGCTGCGCACCATGGGCGCCGATCTGGTCGGCATGTCCACGGTCCTGGAGGCAATCGCTGCCCGCGCCGCAGGAGCAGAAGTATTCGGACTTTCGATGGTCACCAACCTCGCCGCCGGCATGACGGGCGAGCCGCTGGACCACGCCGAAGTACTCGCCGCCGGTAAAGCTTCGGCCGCGAGTATGGGCGCGCTGCTGGCGGACCTGGTGAAACGCGCATGACAACGCTCCCCAAGAAGCTCCGAGACGACACGATCAGCTGGATCGCTGGCGATCCGTGCGAGGCCGATCGGCACGAGCTCAAGGCCATCTTGGCTCACGCCATGGCCGGGAACGATGCAGCCGCCGAGGATCTCACCGCGCGCGCCGGTGCTCCACTCAGGTTCGGTACGGCCGGGCTACGCGGCCCGCTGCGTGCGGGCCCGTCGGGCATGAACCTCGCGGTGGTGCGTCGCGCGGCAGCGGGAATAGCGTCATACCTAGTGGCGAACGGCGGCGCGGGCCGCACTGTGGTGGTGGGGCACGACGCCCGGCACCGCTCGGCGGAATTCGCGGCCGACGCGGCGGGGGTGCTAGCTGCGGCAGGATTTACCGCGCTGCTGGCGCCTGGCGCGCTACCGACGCCAGTCACTGCCTTTGCCGTGCAAAAGCTGGACGCGGCCGCAGCATTGCAGGTTACCGCGTCGCACAACCCGCCCAACGACAACGGACTGAAGGTGTATCTGGCCGGCGGCGCACAGATCGTTTCGCCTGCCGATCAGGAGATCGAGGCGGCCATAGCGGCGCAACCCGCAGCGATCGTCATTGACGCGACCGGCACGCCTACGCCGTGGCCAGCCAATCTGCTCCCGCAATACGTTGCCCGTATTGCCGCGCTCCCGCACGGCACGGCGCGCACGCTGAAGATCGCTGCCACACCGATGCACGGAGTCGGTGGAAAGACCCTGATCGAAGCGTTCGCGGCGGCGGGTTTCACCGACGTGACGCTGGTCGCGGAGCAGGCCGAGCCGGACCCCGATTTCCCTACAGTCGCATTCCCGAACCCGGAGGAACCGGGCGCCACTGATCTGCTGCTGACGCTCGCGGCGCGGATTGGCGCGGATATCGCGATCGCGGTGGACCCCGATGCTGATCGTTGCTCGGCGGGCGTTCCGCTGGATCCTCAACACAAGGGCGGCGCGTGGCGGATGCTGCGCGGTGACGAGACCGGGGCGCTGCTCGGCGAGTACGTGCTGGCCAACCTCGACCGCACGGCGCATCCGGATCCGCTGGTGGCGACGACGATTGTGTCGTCGGAGCTCCTGAGGCATATCGCCGCAGTCCATTCGGCACGGTACGACGAGACGCTCACCGGCTTCAAATGGATTGTGCGAGCCGGCGATGGCGCCGGAACCGGACTCGTGTACGGGTACGAGGAGGCACTCGGTCATTGCGTCGACCCGGACTTCGTGCGCGACAAGGACGGCATTTCCGCGTCTGCCTTGATGTGCGATCTTGCGGCGACCCTGGCGACCTCGGGTCGGACCCTGCTGGACGCTCTCGACGATCTGGCCAGGGCGCACGGGCTGCACCTCACGGACCAGCTGTCGGTGCGAGTCTCGGACCTGTCGCTGATTTCCGGCGCCATGGCGCGGCTGCGGTCCGCGCCGCCGTCGGTCCTCGCCGGCGAGGAAGTGACCGAGCTTGTCGATGTGCTCCCAAAGACCGACGCGGTGATCCTGCGCAGCCACCACCGGCGCGTGGTCGTGCGGCCGTCCGGCACCGAGCCGAAACTCAAGTGCTACCTGGAAGTAGTGGCCAAGGTTCCGGCCGACGCCGCCGATCTGAGCGATGCTCGCTCCCACGCCCAGGCCGAACTGGCCGAGCTCCGCGAGGATATGGCCCAGGCCATCGGCCTCTAGCCTCGCCCCAGTGCGGGTTGTGAGTCTGGCGCACCTGTCTAGAGTTGCGCCAGACTCACCAACAGATTCTCGGATACCTGCGCTCAGCCTTGCACAGCGTCTGAGCCCGCGGCCGGGTCTGGAATCCTGGCAGGCATGTCACTGATGCTGGGATCCTGACGCGCGCCGGAGCTGACAGGCGCCTTCTGCTCGGTCAGTTCAATCGAGATGTCACCATGAGTGAGCGTGAGCACAGCGCCACTCAGCGCCGCAGTAAGGCCTTCCGAAAACAGCGTCGCCAGCGATGTGTCCTGCTCCGTCAGCTCACGTTCACAGGCCATCTTTGTGGACGCGAGCCGCGGGACTTCCAGTCGGGCACCATCCCAGCGGATCTGCCCGAATAACGTGTTACATCCACCGTTGATGCTGATCTGGTGTGGCTCCGGGAACGAGATATGAATCTGGGAGCCGGGCGCCGGGGTGAACCCCGTCATACTCGTGGAAATGAAATCGCGTCCGGTCAACGCGGCAGAGATTGCGCCACCGACTGCGCCGTCATCCGCACTTGAGGAGCCCACCTGCTCCACCCCTGTTGCGCTCGAAGCCGTTGACGTTGCCGCATCCGCAGCCGCCGAGTCGCCCGCCTGATCGGTCGACTGGCCCTGGCTGGAGCGTGACGAACCTGACGCGGCCGAATGTGTGTTCCCACTCCCCGTATTACTCAGCGAGACCCATGCCCCTCGCTGAGTAACACGGGGGAGGAAAAAGCGTTACACCGCGCCGAACTGGCGGTCACCCGCGTCGCCCAGACCCGGCACGATGAAGCCGGAATCATTCAGGCGCTCATCGACAGATGCCGTCACGACGCGCACCGGTAGCCCAGATTCAGCGATCGCAACGAGGCCTTCCGGAGCTGCCAGGCAGCAGATCGCGGTGACATCCGTCGCCCCACGATCGACGAGCAGCCGAATGGTGTGCACCATCGATCCGCCGGTCGCCAGCATCGGGTCGAGCACCCACGTGGGGCGGCCCGCAAGGTTTGTCGGCAGCGACTCCATGTACGGCGTCGGCTTCAGCGTCACTTCATCGCGGGCCAGACCCACAAATCCCATCTGCGACTCGGGGATCAGGGCGTGCGCCTGGTCCGCCATACCCAGGCCAGCGCGTAGCACGGGCACCAGCAGCGGCGGGTTCGACAGCCGGATCCCGATAGTCTTCGCAACCGGCGTGTGCACGGGGAATTCCTCGGTGGCAAGGTTGCGGCTTGCCTCGTAGACCAACATCAGCGTGAGCTCGTGCACGGCAGCGCGGAATGTCGCGTTATCGCTGCGAGCATCGCGCATGATCGACAGCCGCGAGGCTGCGAGCGGATGGTCCACCACGGTGACGAGGAGGCCTGGCGGGATTTCGTGTGGTTTCGGCTGTGTCGAAGGCATGGTCAATATCCTGCCAGCCTTGGTGCCCGCCGCGCACCTGGGTGGCTAGACATGCGCGCGAAGAAACAGGTATGACGCCTTCCGCTGCGGCGTGGCCGCAGAAGGCCGACAGCCACGGGTCATGGAAATCCGCGCTGGCCCTGCCGCTCACAGCTTGCGCCGGGAGGTGCGCCAGTGGTTGCATTCCGACGTGGCTATCCCTGTGGTAATTATCGGCGCGGGCGGTTTCGGGCGACATGTGCATGCGACACTGCTGCGCGCGATCGCGGCTGGCACCGCACTCATCGGCGGTGATATCGCCCAGTTCACCGGCTTTCTCGACGACGGCGAGCCGGATGCCGCGATCTTGGGTCGGCTAGGCGCCGAACACCGTGGCGAGGTTTCCGCGCTACGTGGCCTATCGCCAAAGACGCACTATCTGCTCGCAATTGGTAACGGCACGGTCCGTCGACGTATCGATTCGACGGTGACGAAGTGGGGTTGTGTCCCTATGACGCTGATCGACCCATCGGCCACCATTGGGACGGATATCCGTCTTGGGCCCGGCGCGATCATTTGCTCCGGCGCTCGACTGGAAACCAATATTGAGACTGGCCGACACGTCCATATTTCCGAGAACTGCACCGTCGGACACGACTCGACACTCGCCGACTACGTCACGGCGTTCCCGCAGGCAGCGATCGCCGGAAACGTGCACATCGGCGCCGGTACGACGATCGGCACGCAGGCTGCCGTTATCCAGGGTCTGACCGTTGGCGCCGACGTCATGGTTGGCGCTGGTGCGGTAGTGATCCGTGAGGTGCCCGACGGCGTCACCGCTGTGGGCGTTCCCGCCCGCTATCTCCCCAGCAATCCCAGTGGTCCCGGCGTGGCCACTCACTAGGTACGTGGCCACTCACTATCCGACTTTGATACCGATCCGCCGATACGCATCGACCAAGTTGTCGAGCTGCTTCTCCCAGACGAACTTTTCCAGCACGGCCTGTCGGGCGACCTCCCCCATCCGCGCACGGCGCTCCGGATCGGCCAAGAGCTCATGCATCGCCGCGGCAATAGTTTTAGGGTCGGCCGGGTCAATCCACATCACACAGTCGACGCCGTCCAGCAGAGCCCGCCATTGCGGAAAATCAGACATGATGACGGGCAAGCCCATCGCCATGTATTCGAATACTTTGATGGGCGAGCTGATGAGGTGGTTCGGGGTCGGCCACAGCGTTGCAAGGCCGGCCACGGCGCCGCGCATGTGGTTTGAGACCTCGTCATGCGGCACCAAGCCGACGTAGTCCACGTTCTGCCAGCCAGGTTCGGCAGCCACTTCATCCATCAGGGCTGAGGGCGAGGCGCGACCGGCGAGGCGCAGCCTGACCGAAGTGTCCCTGGCGACGATCGCGGTGGCCGTGATCATTTCGCGCAGGCCCCGATTGGCGGTGATCCCCCCGACGTAGACGAACACCGGAACGCGCTCCTCGCCGCCCGAGGTTTCACCACCCGAATCCTCAGCACTCGGCACTGTTGCCCCGGCAGACCCCGCTGGTTTCATATCAAGGTAGGGGAACCGTGACCGCTCCGGATAATTCGCGACGATCGACACCTTCGCGGCCGGGAATACCGAGGCGCACGCCGAGTTGACGGTCACGATGCGATGCGCTACGCGACCGGCCGTCCATTCCAATCCGCGAGCGAAAACGGCCGCCGCACGGCGCAGTGGTGTCGGAAGGTACCGCTTGGCGGCGACTTGGCGCGATATCCACTCGTGTGAGTCGTAGACAACCTTCTTGCCAATGAGCCGCAGCGGGATGAGCAGCGGGACGAGCTCCGGATCGTGGATATGTACCAGCCGAGATTGTGACATCAGCGCGATCCAGAACGCTCGGAGCACGCCCCACGTCATGCGGACGAGGCGACTGTGATAGGTCGGCAAGCCGATTACCCGCACCCCGTCGATGATCTTCGTGCCGTCTCGCCGTGCCACCAGAGTGACATCGAAACCGCGGCTAGCGAGTCCTCGCGCTTCGCGCCAGAACACGCGTGAATCGTCGGCGGAGTGGGCGGTGGAGAGATGACAGACTCGTGGCCTGTCCGGCCGAATCGATCCGGTGGCCATGTGCCGCCTTCCTAGCTATGACGCCGTTGAACCTACGGGGCCGCGCATGTGACCCCGGACTCTGGTGCTTAAGTCGCAGTGCCGGAGTCGCAGTGCCGGAGGCGCAGCGACTAAGGCCCGGTGCCTACGCTGTACTGCCCACGACGCAGTGCCTAAGGCGTGGTGCCCGCGCCTCGGCCGACCAGGGACTGATCGTACCGGGTGGCTGCTCGGACGCAGGTCCACCACAGCGCCCCGTAGCAGACGACGAACCCAGCAGACAACGTCGCGATGGCGACGGTAGCGCTATAGCCGAGCATGGCCGCGACCAACGGTCCCCCTACGGTCACGATCATCCGCGACGCATCCCACACGAGTTGCTTGCCCTGCTTTTCCAGGATGAGCAGGGTCTGGGACATCGGCGAGACGATGAGATTTGCAGCGTAACCGAGCGCCAGAATTTGCGCATACACGCCCGCCTCGCGCCACTGTGCACCGAAAACAAACGCGAAAAGCGGTGGCGAAACGAACACCAAAACGACCGCCATCGGCACGGAGATTGCGGACAAGACCTTGACATTCGACCGAATGATCGGCCGGAGTGGCGTAACACCGTCACGAATCGCCGCGCTACCCTCGCCCTGAAAAACACGAGAAACCGCATCGCCGATGAGCGTGACAGGGGCCGCCAGCACTTGCGCAGTCAGACCCATCAAACCCAGCGAAACCGATCCGTAATAGGCGCCGATCACCAAGAATGGCGCCTGCTGACCGAGCACATTCAACAGCGCCGCCCATGATGCAACGAGCGGGAATCGGCGGTAGCGGCGCACTGCAACGACGAGATCTTTACGCCGCGGAAAGCCTTGCGCAAAGAGCCCGCCGCTAGAAAACAGGCCGCCGATCGCCACGATCCGGCCAAGTATCCAGCCAAGCAAGAGGCCAACCGACTGGAATGGCGCGTAGCCGAAGCCAACCTGAGAACCGGCTTGCCCGACACCCTGCAGGAAATTCCGGGCGGCAAGCGCCTTGTACCGCTTCTCCCGAACCATCCAGGTGAGTAGCACCTTGTCGAGGACGATCGCAAAAGTGGCCACCGATACCCACCACCACACAGAGCCCAGGTCGGGGGTTCCCACCATGGTTGCGATCGGTACCGCGATGAGCGGGCCGAGTAGGCCGATGGCGAGCGATCCGACTGCGCCGAAGGCTATTCCGAGCCACGCCACAGATGCCGCGGTGCGATCCGATTTGGGGAGGGGTATGGCAGCTTCCATCCGGAACACGACAAATGTGCCACTCACGGCCGTCACCGACATGAAAGCCCTGAGCAGACCGAATTCTTCCGGGGTGTACAGGCGAGTAAGGAGCGGCGAGACAGCGAGCGCAATGCCTTGGCCGATACCGCTACCGAATACCATCCACAGCAGGCCACCGGTAGAACCGGAAAACAGCCGACCCAAACGACCTTGCGGCGTCGGCCCGCCGCCCGGTGGCGGGACTGCCGCAACGGGCTCCTCTGCCATGGCTCTGCCTTCTTCCGTGCCGCTTACATTGCGTGTTCACTCATCGCCGCGCCGGCAGCGCCGTCGGCGGGTCTCGGGCCACACCCAACTGTGCCTGACCGCTGACTAAAGCGCCGATCGCGTACGCTACTGCATGGGTCGGTGCGCGATCACCCACGGTCGCGTGCGATGCGCCGATCCCACTCCAGTAGCAGATCAGTCGAGGCGATAAAAAAGACGATGTCGAGAATTTTCCTGTCCAAGGCCGACGTCACCGACGTCGAAGAACAGTATGTCCTGGCTGCCCTGCGCTCCGGCTGGATTGCCCCGCTAGGGCCGGAAGTGGACGCGTTCGAACGCGAAATCGCCGAGCGCGTCGGGGTAGCCCACGCACTCGCAGTCTCGTCGGGCACCGCTGCGCTGCACCTAGCTCTCCTGGCGATGGGCGCACGCGCCGGTCGGACGGTCATTATCCCGTCGATGACGTTTGCGGCATCCGCGAACGCCGCTGCTTACACGGGCGCCGACGTGGTGTTCGTCGACGCGTCGGCCGACGATGGCAACGTCGATCCACAGCTCCTCATCGAGGCAGTGGACACGCTCCGCGCGGAAGGCGCCGACATTGCCGCTGTCATGTCCGTTGATCTCTTCGGCCGTTGCGCCGACTACGCCTCGTTCGCTCAGGCGCTGGCCGACCGTGGGGTCCCGCTAGTCGAGGACGCCGCTGAGGCACTCGGAGCCCGTTACGACGGCAAGCCTGCCGGCTCCTGGGGCATCGCCGCAGGGCTCTCCTTCAACGGCAACAAGATCATGACGACGTCCGGCGGCGGGATGCTGGTATCGGACGACGACGAGCTCATCGGGCGATGCCGCTACTTGTCCACCCAGGCCCGGCAGCCGGTGCCCTACTACCAGCACACCGATATCGGCTACAACTATCGGCTGTCCAATATTCTGGCTGCACTCGGCCGGGCCCAGCTTTCCCGGCTCGACGACATGATCGCCCGCCGGTCAAGCCACCGCGAGAAATACCGCGCGGCCTTAGCGAGTGTTCCGGGTGTCGGATTCCTCGGATCGGTAGCGCAGCCCGGAGATTCGACCGAGAACTGCTGGCTCACCTGCATCACGCTCGACCCTTCGGCGACGGGCACCGACCCGAAAGCCGTCATACAAGCTCTGGACGCCGCCGATATCGAGGCGCGGTACCTGTGGAAGCCGATGCATTTGCAACCGGTCTTCGAGTCCAATCGCAGTTTCGTGAACGGTGCGTCGCAGGCGCTTTTCGAGACCGGAGTGACACTGCCCAGCGGCTCAGCGCTATCCGACTCCGACGTCGACCGGGTGATCGAGGTGCTCGTCGGCGTGCTGGCGGGCAAGGCGTAAATGGACGGCCGCACCGTTCGTCGCAGAGGGAATCCTTTCGACAAGCGCCTTTTCGACCTCGCAGTCGGCATTCCGGCGCTAATCCTGTCGCTTCCCATCCAGGCGTTGGTCGCGATCGCCGTCGCTGTGCGACTCGGACGTCCAGTGTTGTTCACCCAAACACGGCCGGGGTTGCATGGCGAGCCGTTTCGGATGCGAAAATTCCGTTCCATGCGGCCCGTCAACGAGGCTCGCGGCTGGACAGACGATGCCTCACGTATGACGACATTCGGCGCGAAACTCCGCTCTACCAGCCTTGACGAGCTGCCCGCGCTGTGGAATATCGTGCGTGGTGACATGTCTCTTGTCGGGCCGAGGCCGCTACTCACAAAATACCTGCCGCTGTACAGCCCGAACCAGGCAAGGCGGCACCACGTGAAACCGGGGCTGACTGGGCTAGCGCAGGTTTCCGGCCGCAACGCCGTGACCTGGGATCGACGCCTCGGGCTCGACGTGGAGTACGTCGACACGTGGACCCTCCGCGGCGATGTGAAGATTCTTCGCGACACTGTTGCGGCCGTCCTGAACCGCGATGGGATCACCGCGGACGGAGAGGTTTCGATGCCGGAATTCACTGGTGCTGCAGCACCCTCGCACGACGAAGAGTCCCACTAGGCCCGCTGGTAATCTAGATCCTCGTGGCCGATACAGAGAATTCAACAGCAGCGGCAGGTCTGCGCCGCTACCTGCCCGGCGTCGACGCCGGTCGCCGGATCAGCGTGCTCATCGGCGTCGTAGTGCTGCTCGCGGTGATTCACGTGTCGTATCAATACCTGGTCGCACCGACGTACGCGTACATGCTGCTCACGTACACCTCGCCAAACCTGGCCGTCTACACGGTGATGCTGGCACTTTTGGTCCTGATCGCGGCGATATTGCCGGTGCGATTGGTGAAACCCTCGGACTTCCTACTGTGGATTGTCTACTTGCTCGTCGTCATCCCGTCGCTCACGATCTCGCTACTGGCAGGGACACTGACGCCGTGGCTTCAGCTGATGCTCGGCTGCGTCGTGACCATCACGTTTACCGGCGTCATCTTGGCTGGGAGGCTGCCTACCGGTTGGCTTACGGGCCGCGTTAAGCCGCTGCCGCCGCGCGTGTTTTGGGCCATCATCGTCGGTCTGTCACTGGTAACGTACGGCATGTTGGCCGCTAGCGGACACCTTAAACTCGCACTGCCTGGGCTCGCGGACGTCTATTCGGTTCGCGGCGACTTCGACCAGTCCGTCGGCGGAAACAAGATATTGGCCTACCTGATGCCCGCACAGGAAACCGTTTTCAATCCGCTCTTCATGGCGGTCGGCCTTATTCGCCGCAAGTGGTGGTTAGCTGCGTGCGGAATTGTCGCGGAACTCCTTCTGTACGGCGCCGGCGGGCACAAGTCGGTGCTGTTCTCCATACCCGCCGTACTCGTAGTCGCATTCTTGTATCGGCGTGGCCGGGTGCCCACCGGAGCGCTATTCACCTGGGGTGTCGGAGCCGTCGTCGGGCTGTCCGCCCTGATCGATAGTGTCCTTAATACGCCATGGTTGACGTCCCTGTTCACCAGGAGACTCATCGATGTGCCCGGCCTGCTTACCGGCGCGTGGATCAAGGTATTTTCCGACCAGCCCAAGGCGCACTACGCCTATAGCTTCCTGGCACCATTTTTGCCCTATCACTACGACGTAGCACCGCCGTTCGTTGTCGCCAGTCAGTATTTTAATAATCCGACCTTGAACGCGAACGCCAATCTATTCGCGAACGGCTACGCAAACTTTGGTTGGCTCGGTATCTGCCTGGAAGCGGCGATGCTCGCGCTGGTGATTGCCCTGGCCAATGCGGCAGCACATCGAGCGCCACTGCGGGCCGCCGTGATGTTGTTGGCCGCACCCAGCGTGTCGCTCGTCAACGGATCAGTGTTCACATCGCTGCTGTCGCACGGTGTCGCTACCGTGATTCTGGTCTTGGCTTTTGCGCCGAAGTCGATCTGGGGTTCCGCTGAACCGGCGTCGTCCGCACCGGAAGTTGAGGCGGCACCGACCGCCAGCGAGTTACCCAGGCGACTGACTCGGCACCTCTGAGGCTGCGCCCGTTCGGCAGGAGTTTCCAACTTCGCTCGGCAGGAGCTACCGAGCCCGATCGGCAAGAGCTACCCACCAGAACACCAGAACTGCCAGGTAGATCGGATCTCTCCGGTCGACCTGGCAGATTGTTGAGGCGGTGCTTGTTGAGGCGGTGCTTGTTGAGGCAGAACCTAGTTCTTTGCAGCCTCTGTCTCGAGATGCTGATGTGAGGCTGGCGTCTTATCCGCCATCTCCTGGCAGAATTCAGCTAGCTCGTCGATAAGCTCAACGCGGCTGGCGCGATGCCACTTCTCGAGCGGCAGTTGTTCCAGCGTGACCGGCGGTGCGGACACGTGCGAGATCATTGGGTGCACAGCGCGCACGCCGATCTCTCCGTCACCGAATAGCTCTTCGGACATCTTCTCGCCTGCGCGCAGGCCGGTGAAGACGATGGGGACGTCTTTCCCGGACATTCCGATGACCTGACGGGCGACATCAGCGATCTTGATCGGCTCGCCCATATCCAGCACCAGGACCTCACCCGGTCGGCCGATAGCTCCGGCCTGGATCACTAGCTGGACGGCCTCTTGCACCGTCATGAAGAATCGCTCCACATCAGGATCCGTGACTGTGACGGGTCCGCCGGCCGCGACCTGCGCCGCGAATGCGGTGAGCACCGAGCCACGGCTGCCGAGCACATTTCCGAACCGCACCGACTGGTAGGTTCCGGTCGCGTGGTTCGCGACGGCCGCTGTCAGTCCCTCAGCGACGCGCTTTGTGTAACCCAGCACGCTGGTGGGGTTCGCGGCCTTGTCTGTGGACACATTCACGAATCGCTCCACGCCCACGCGAACGGCGGCCACCAGCACATGCTGTGACCCAAGGATGTTGGTCTTGACGGCCTCGGCCGGATACTGCTCCAACATCGGCAGGTGCTTGAGCGCTGCGGCGTGGAACACCACCTGCGGACGGCGCTCGTCGAAGATCTTGTCCAGTGCCTCGGGATCGCGAATATTGGCCAAAACTACGTCCGGAGTATCGAGCATGGCCCGCCCGGAGATCGACAACTCCACCGCGTGCAGGGCCGACTCATCCCGGTCCAGCATGATCAACTCGGCTGGCCCGTATTTGTGGATCTGACGGCACAACTCCGACCCGATCGAGCCACCTGCGCCCGTCACCAGAACCCGCTTGCCACGCAGATAGCCTGCGATCGACTCGAGATCCGTATCGACCTGATGTCGGCCGAGGATGTCCGGCAAGTTGATATCCCGAACATCGTGGATACCCGCTTCGTCACCGAGGAACTCGCCGATCCCCGGTAGAACCTTCAGCGCCAAATGCGCTTCCATGGCCGCCTTCGATAGGCGACGCATCATGTCGGTATCGGCGCTGGGGATCGCGACCACCACGGTCTTCGCGGCAATATCTTTGGCAACCCTCGCCATTTCGTCCGTGGTGCCGAGCACCGGCACCCGGTCGATACGCAGATGGCGGCGACCCGGCTCGTCGTCGAGCAGACCGACCGGCACCCACTTGGACGTCGGGTCCGTGTTCATCGAACGGATCAAACTCCGACCCGCGACGCCAGCACCGACGACCAACACCGGATCCTTCTCACGCTCGGCCCACTGCGACCAGGTCCGCTCACGACGCCAGCGCACCGTTGCCCGACCCCACGCCATCACAATGAGCGCAGCCAAGCCAGCGGTGATCGGAATGGAACGCGGGATATACGACGGCGCCGTGACGTAGTTCGCTACGAAGACCAAGGCAGAAACGACGGCAACCGCGACACCAAGGCGCAGCATCTCGTCGAGGCTGGCCAACGGCGATCGACCCTGGTGTAGTCGCAGCGGCCAGGCAACCAGGCCGTGTGCCACGATGACAACCACTGCGACCACGGCGAGGTGCGTCCACGGCACACGGTCAGCGTCGAGATTGAGCCTGACGAACGCAGTCAGAAAATAGGCAACAACCCATACCAGGCTGTCGAAGACTAAAAGTTTGATGAGGCGCTCCGGGCCGTGCTGCGCTCGTATTGAGTGCTGCAGCGACTCTCCGGGCCCCCCGTCTGCTGCACTCGTCACGCACCGCTCCAAACCATTGTTGTTGATGTGCTGTCGGTAGTATCCGCGCGTCGCTATTGATGCACCTGCGATCATGTACCAGCAGGTAGCATATCCGATTGGGCTCCCGCCATCGCGGGCGGCCAGCCGCGCTGGAAGCGCGCGACGCTCGACGTAGCACTCCAATGCCACCGCTGTGGGGTGCTGATCAGAACCGGGGTACGCAGTGACGATTCGTGACGTTGCAATGGCCGTCCGCCATCGCTGGTGGGGCCTTGTTCTATGCATCGTGCTCGGAGGCGTCGTCGGATTTGGCGCCGCGGTACTACCGGCCCCGACGTACTCGTCTATGTCTCGTGTCGTTGTCGCCGTGCCTGATGTGAGTCAGGACGCCTTGCAGCTACCAGGTGGCCTGAGCGTGGCCCAGCGCGCAACGAATTACGCGAATTTGGCCACCAGCACCGATGTACTCCAAGGCGTGATCAAAGACCTTGCGCTGAACACATCGCTGGCACAGCTCACTCGCGCCGTGCAAGTCGATATCCCGATCGGCACGACCGTCATGCAAATCACTGCGACCGCCGGTACAGCTACTGGCGCACAGCAGATCGCGCAGGCCGTCGCAACGAGCCTGTCCAGCAAGGCCGGAACTCTCGAATCAGCGTTGGGTGTTGCCAATTCGCAGGTAGTTTTGACCATCGCCGATCCCGCTCCGCTGCCATCAAAACCTGACGCCAGCGGCACGGTGCAAAAGGGCGCCCTTGGTCTAATCGCCGGACTGATCGTCGGTGCAGGAGCCCTATGGCTACTGGAGTACCTCGACGGTGCGATCCGTCGCCCCGAAGACCTGGCAGACGTGACAGGCGCTCCGGTACTCGGAACGGTGGCCCGCGCACACAAAGGTCAGCTTCCGGCTACCGGCGCTGCCGCTGAACCGTTCCGCACCATTCGAACTGCACTGAGCGCGCTGATAGCTCCGACATCGGTCGGCACCGTCGTGGTCGTCGCAGGCGTGACCGACCGCGACTCCTCGGCGCCGACCGCAGCAAACATCGCTGCGGCGCAGGCAGCCGCTGGCCGCAACACGCTGCTGATCGACGCGGACCTCGGCGCAGCAACCCTCGGCACGTTGCTGGGCATGGACCGAGGAAGTGGGTTCGCGGACGCGCTGGCCACGTCATCGGCCTCGACCCTCGCGGCTCCGACCACGCGGAGCTGGGAGTCAGGCGGCACGGACGTGCTCACGGCAGGCGCTGCCACCGCTAGCAGCGCCGGTGACCTGCTGCAGTCGCCGCACTTTATCGACATCCTGGACTCGTTTCGCCACAGATATGACGTCATTGTTATCGCCGCGCCGGCCGCGCTCGCGTCGGTGACGGCCGCAGCAATCGGCGGCGCCGCGGACGGCGTCATACTTGTAGCCACCTGGGGGAAGACCTCACTCAACGCGGCGAAACACGCTCGCGACCGCGTCACTATGGCGTCGGGTGCACTTGCCGGATCTGTCGTGGTCGACGTGCCGAACTACCGGATGACGAGCGACGCGGACTTCGTGCCCGCACGCGGCTGATAACACCCAATTTCCGGGCCCGTTCTAGCTGATGCCCAGCACCCCGGCATAGAGCGGCAGCGCAGCGCGAACAAAGGCCTCGGCGCTGTGATGCGCAAGCGCCCAGGATCGCGCTGAGGCGCACCGCTGTGCGCTCGCATCGCAGTCTGCCAGTATCGCGGCGAGAGCCTCCATCGGTGCGACGTTATCGGTGTTCCAGATCGGCGCCTCGTCCCCGTACGCCGAGGCCTGGGCAAATCGGGCGATGAGCGGACGGCCGAGAGCCATGGCCTCGAGATCCGCCACTCCCAGCGCCCCGCTGGCAAGCTGGCCGATGACGATATCTGCTCCGGCGATGAGCTGCCGAAATTCGGCTGTCGGCAGCATGGGAAGCAGGCCCACTCCGGCGTCTGCGGCCAGCGGCGCGCCGATACCCCAGTCGATTCCGACCATGGTGGAACTCGGGTAGGTGCGACGGATTGCGCGCGCGAGATCAAGCTGGCGATCAAGGCCTTTGACCGGATCCCAGCGGGACGCAAACACAATCCGCGGCGCAGTGGCTACGTGCGACGCGAGTCCTAACTGCGCGGGCTCACCTTCGACGTCGACACTGAGCGGGGCCGGCAGCCACGTAGCATCCGCGCGGAACTCACGCACCGCATCCGCCAGGTCCGGGGTGGAGTACACCACTGCCCCCGCTCGCCGGATCGCCGCAATGATCAGCGGTCGCAGCACCCGGCTCTGTAGATTCTCGCGCACGTCTGTCCCATGCAGGTGCAGCACGTACGGGCGGCGCACGCTCCAGGCGTAGTAGCCGAACAATCCGTAGTGCACGTGCAGAACGTCAGCCAGCCGTCCGGCCGCGTGGAAACGGGCAAGATCGCGGACACGCCGCCAGATCTTCACTGGAACAGCGGAGCCGCGGACTGGCGGCAGCGGCCAGAGTCGCCAGTCCAGCCCATCTGACTGCGCCTGGGCCACCGCCGCGGACGCGATACCCGCAACGTCATTGACATGCAGAACCCGTGGCGCCGACTGCTCTGGCTGCTGCGGCCGAGTCACGACGCCACCGCGCCTCTGACCATCCGTGCCAAGGATCGGAATTCCGGCAGCACCGCCAGGGTGACCACGACGCCCAACGCAGCCGCAACCACTATCGTGACTCCGATAGGTGGGCGGCCAATCATGAGCGACACCGCGAGACTCAATCCAGCGGCGCACAGCACCCGCACTGTGAATCCGATCCGAGGACTGTGATGGCGGCGGGCCGCCTCCGCCATCGGCACCGCAGACTGCACGATGGATCCGACGAGATAGCCCCACGCCACCGCTTCGATCGTGGTCCCGCAAATAAACCACACCGAAAGTCCGAGTAGACATCCCACGAGCGAAGCGCCAGCCGGAACGAGGTACCCACGACCCGGATCACTCGACAGCGCATTGACGGCAGGCACGCTCGCGACCGAGACCCACGTCGCCCACACCATGATCACTAGGGTCACGCCGCCATCGCTGAAACCGCGCCCGTACGCGAGCGTTAAGACCGCCGTGGACAGCACTCCGACGAGCGCAAAAAATGGCAACAAGGCAGCCGCCAACATGTCTGTGCCGACTTTGAGTTGCAGTCGGACCCGCTTGCTGTCCGCACGGCCGGCGGCGCGTGCCATCGCCGGGAACAGCACGACAGAAATGGCGCGTGGCAGTAGATATGCCGGTGTGACCAGGCTCAGCGCTGCGGCGAACAGCCCGGCACCATGCTCGCCGCCAGCTCGCATCGCGAAGATCTGAGAGAGTTGCAAGAACCCAGCGCTCGATGCCGTGCCCAGCGTGGTGACCAGCGCGTATCCGCCGATTGCGCGCCACCAGGGCCGGTCGTCATGGTGCTGAACCCGGAGTTCGACGGTGGCCTCAGAATCCGTCGTTCGAGCAACGTCAACGGCGCCCACCACTGACGTAACCAATTCAGCCGTCCGGCGGCGTGACAATACGACGCGATGTGCGCCAATTGAAAATCCGCCGTACACCACTACCATCGGCGCGAGCACCCATGATCTGGCGCCAAGAACCAGGATGATCACTAAGGACACCAGGAACAACGAATCCCACGTGAGCTCCAAAACCGCGTAGCGGCGCACCAGGTCTACTCCGTACAACACCGCTTTGTAATACGTGTAGCAGCCGTAGGCGATCGTCAACAAAATTGCGAGGACCTGCTCGGCGCCCACGTCCGTCGGCGCCAGAAACCCCACGCCAGCAGCCACCACGACAAGGAAACTGTGATGCACCACGGTGGCCCGGACCAGCAGGAACCGGCCAGCAGGATCGGTGACGGACAGTCCTCGCGTCGCCATTTGCCGTGCCACGGACTGCCCCAGCCCTGGCGAACACAGCAAGGTGCCGAACACGGCGGCACTGACGATCACATTGGCGTGACCCAGCATCTGCGCGTCAAACACGTGACCGATGAGCAGGCTGAAGACCAGCCTTACCAGACCCGACGTAGCAATGGTGACCAACGACAGCGCCGTTTTGTACACGAGCCGGTCGGAGGCCACGTCTGTCGCCTTTCCGCGCCGCAGGACGCCACCGGATCTTTAGTAGTATTCGTTTACGGAAGCACAGGGTGCTGGCGGGCCAACTCTAACGGTTGCCCCGCAGCAGGTCCCAGGTGACAGTTCAACAGGCGAAGGCGGGGCCACAGTGCGAGTTTGGGTGGACCTGACTAATTCACCGCATGCGCTGTTCTTCGCACCCATCGTACGGGCGCTGCGCAGCCGCGGCGACGAAGTGCTGGTGACGGCCCGTCGTTTCGCTCATACGGTGGAGCTCGCGCAGAAATTGTTCGACAACCCGCTGGTTATCGGTTCCGGGGAGCGAAAGAAGCTCGTAGGCAAGGTGACGTCGCTCGGCGAACGTGTGCGCGAATTGATGCCCGTGGTACGGAGCTTCCACCCGGATGTCGCGGTGGGCCATGGCTCCTACGATCAGCCGATCACTGCCCGACTACTCCACATTCCCGATCTGACCATGGTCGACTACGAATATCACCCGGGCACGCATCTGCTGTTCCGCTTGGCAAACAGGTTGCTGCTACCGGAACCCTTCTCTCGCGAGCACATCAACTCGCACGGTGGGCGCGGCAAAACGTGGCGGTATCACGGTTTGAAAGAGGAGATCTATCTCACCGATTTTCGGCCGGATAGCAGTGTGCTTGCCGATCTCGGCGTCGCCGACTACACGGGCAAGATAGTCACGGTGCGACCACCCGCCGTGGGCGCCATGTACCACCGTGATGACAACCCGATCTGGGAGGCGGTCGTCACCCGACTCCGCGACATGCCCGACACTATGTCGTTCGTGCTGCCAAGGCATCCGTCCCAAGTGCCGGTGCTCACCGAACATTTCGCGGCCGAAAATGTGCGAGTACTCGATCATGCGATAGACGGACCTGCCTTGGTCTGGCAGTCGGATGCCGTGATCTCTGCTGGCGGCACGATGAACCGGGAAGCCGTGGCCTTGGGCGTGCCGGTCTGGACGATGTTCACCGGTCGACTCGGATCCGTCGATGAGGCGCTGATCGCCGCGAGCAAGATGCATCGATTGGCGTCACCGAGCGATGTGGCACATCTGACGATCCCGCGCCGCGAGAAGCATGTGCTGCCCTCGTTCGACAACGACATGCTCGGGCAGGTTATCCGCGCCATCGAACGGACAGCCCAACTACGCCACCCGGCCGGATCGGTACGACATGACTAGCGCGCGGCACCGCAGTGCGCCTGGGTCTTCGTCAGGTAACGCACCGGATCAAACACGTATGACGCATGTCTCGGCCAGTGCCGACTGCACTGGTGTGGTGGACGCTGACCGGGCCCGGCCGGCGTGGATCGCGATCGCATTCACCGTGCTTATCGCGCTCACGCCGGCAATGCCGCACGTTTCCCTCGGCGGCACCGGACTGGATGTGACGGACCTACCGGCGTTGGCTGCGACCGCCGTCGGCCTATGGGCAATTCTGAGGTACCCGAACTGGCAGATCACGAGTCCGAGACGTGCGCCGGAGGCATACGCACTGGCCCTGATGGTGCCGTTTACGCTGATCGCTGCGCTGAATGCGGGCACAATTCACTCGCTTGCCGCGGGCCCGGCTCGCTGGGCGCTGAACGCAATCATGGTGCTGAGCGCGTATTTGCTGCTGCGCACCCCCCGCGACGGAATTCGAATGCTCCGTGCTCTGGTAGCCGTTGCGACGTTCGAGGCAGTATTCGGCCTAGTCGCGTACACGCTGAGATGGGTCGGCCCCGGCGGGTACATCGGCATTTCGTTCAACGGCGGAAAGATCGGTGGCATGCCGGTCTGGGGCCGAATTACTGGAACCACCGGCATGGCGTCAACATTTGTCGCCGGGCTCTTTGCGCTCGCGCTGCCGATCGCCGTCGGCCTGGCGATGGCCGCGCTGCGCGGTAAGCGTTGGCCGTGGATCGTGAGCGCACTGCTCATCTTCTTCGGTTTGGCCTTTACTCTGTCGCGGGTCCCGATCGCACTCGGCACCGGCGCCGTCGTGGTGTTGCTTTTGGCATCGACCAAGCCGCGGATCTGGGTACCAACGTTGGCCGTCGGGGCGGCCCTGTTCCTGCTCACTCCGCTACGGGCACGTATGACGAATTTCTCGACCGACCGCGTTCCGTTGTGGAAGGTCGGCATGCGCATGTTTCGCGACCACTGGGCGTTCGGCGTCGGCCCGGGAAACTATCTGACATTTATGCCGCGGTATGTGATTCCCGGCGAACACGCTGACCCCGTGACACCGCACAACTCGCTGCTGTATGTCGCCAGTGAGTCCGGCGTGTTCGCGGCGTTGGCGCTGGCTGTTGCGATCGGATTCGCACTGCGTTTCTTCGCAAGTCGCCACGCGCTGATTCTGGCATCGACACTCGGGTTCATCGCGTTCGCGGCAAATGCCATGACAACAAATCTTTTCTCGATCGCGTCGATGGCGATTGCCGCGTGGATGCTGGCGCCTGCGGTTGCGGCAATCCGACGCGGAAAGAAAGACCGTGGTGACGCGACGAGCCCGCCTGGGGCGGCGCCGCCCCATTCCACACCATTAGCTAGTGACACAGCACCATCAGGTGCCGAGGAGGGTTTGTCGTGAAGATCGTCTCGGTCGTCGGAGCACGACCGCAGTTCGTCAAGCTGGCACCGATTGCGCACGCGTGTGCACGACGCCCAGATATTGACCATGTCATCGTGCACACTGGACAGCATTACGACCGAAATATGTCCGACGTCTTTTTCGAATTACTGAACATCCCCCATGCCAATGTGGATCTGGGGATCGGCTCCGGATCCCACGGACAACAAACCGGCGCGATGCTCGCAGCTATCGAAACGGTGTTGGAGCGAGAGAAGCCGGACTGGACGCTCGTCTACGGCGACACGAACTCGACGATCGCCGCCACACTTGCGGCGGTGAAGATCCATCTGCCCGTAGCGCATCTCGAGGCGGGTCTGCGTAGCTTTAATCGCCGCATGCCCGAGGAACACAACCGGGTGTTGACCGACCACGCTGCAGACCTGCTCTTGGCACCGACTGAGGTCGCTATGAGCCACCTAGCGGACGAGGGCCTGACCTCCCGCTCCGTACTGGTAGGCGACGTCATGGCCGACGTCTGCCTCGGCACCGCCGCTGCGGTCGCCCACACGCCAGCTGCGCTACCGGCGGGCGTGGATCCCGCGGAGCAGTACATCCTGGCCACGATTCATCGGGCGGATAACACCGATGATCGCGATCGCCTCGCGACCATTCTCGATCATCTCGCTGCGCTTCCGGTTCCGGTGGTCTTGGCAGCGCACCCACGGCTAGTGGCCCGCGCCGCCACGTTCGGTCTCACCCTTGACCGCGGATCCATCCGCACGGTCGAGCCCCTCACCTATCCGGAGATGGTGGCAGCCGTGCGCGACAGCGCAGGCGTGATCACTGACTCCGGCGGTCTCCAAAAGGAGGCGTACTTGCTGGGTGCGCCCTGCACCACGATCCGCACGGAGACGGAGTGGGTCGAGACCCTCGCTGGCGGCTGGAATGTTTTGGACCCGGAGCTCACCGACTTGCCGCGTGTCGCGCTGCGTCCGCGCCCGGCCGTCGCACGATCGCACCCCTACGGTCGTGGCGACGCCGCCGAGCGCGCTATCTCGACCCTCATTGACCGAGCCGAATAGCCGCTCTCAGCGCGGATTTCGTCATACGTCATTCGCACTTCGTCATACGCACCTCGTCATACGTGGTACGAAATAAGCGGCGGACCACTCACGTGTGGTCCGCCGCCTACTGCGTACTACTGAAGAGCTCGTCTGGTGCTCGGTTTACCTAGTGGTCACGGCGCGGCCAATGACGCGAATATCCACGTCCGGGAAGGCGCTCGGGTCGAGAATCGCGCGACCGTCCACAATGACGCTGACTCCCGGCAGATCCGCAGCGGACAACGACCGATATTCGGCATGGTCGGCCTGTAGGACAGCCACGTTCACTGGCTCTCCTAAGTGATACGGGGTCCAACCGAAGTGGGTGAGTTCGTCGTCGGTGTACATCGGATCGTGCACCAGGACCTGGGCGCCAGCGGCTTTCAGCGCGTCGACGGTCGCGAAGACACCGGAAAACGCGGTCTCCTTGACGCCGCCTCGATAGGCCGCGCCCAGCACCACCACGCTGGCACCGGCGAGGTCGCCGTACGCTCCTGAGGCGAGCCCCACCGCGTACGACGGCATTGCGGCGTTCGCGGCGCGCGCGGCGCGCACCACTGTAGCCGCGGGGTCGTTGAAGAGGTAGAGCCGCGGGTACACCGGAATGCAGTGCCCCCCGACCGCGATACCGGGGCGGTGAATGTGGCTATACGGCTGCGAGTTGGACGCCTCGATTACTTGATACACGTCGATACCGTGGTCGGCAGCGAACGTGGCGAACTGGTTCGCCAAGCCGATATTCACATCTCGATAGGTGGTTTCGGCGAGCTTCGCGAGTTCGGCGGCCTCCGCCGAACCGAGATCCCACACGCCGTTGCCACGAGCGAGGTCCGGGCGCTCATCGAACTGCAGCACCTGCTGGTAAAACTCGAGGCCACGCTTGGCGCCTTCGTCCGACAAACCCCCGAGCAGTTTCGGGTACTTGCGAAGATCGGCGAAGACACGACCAGTGAGCACCCGCTCCGGGGAGAAAATCAGGTGGAAGTCAGTGCCCTCTGTGAGGTGTGACCCAGACTCGAGCACCGGCTTGAAGCGGTTTCGGGTCGTGCCGACCGGCAGCGTCGTCTCGTACGAGACGAGCGTGCCTGGCTTCAGTCCGCGCGCCACATCTGCCGTCGCCGCGTCCATCCAGCCGAAGTCCGGCTGGTCTGCGGCGTCCACAAACAGCGGCACCACGATCACGACAGCATCAGACTGTGATACTGCGTGTGCAGTGTCGGTGGTAGCGGAGAGCGACCCCGCTGCGACAACCTCGGCTAGTTTTTCGGCCAGGTGTGCCTCGCCAGGAAACGGTTCGTGGCCGGAGTTGATAGTCGCCACAGTATCGACGTTGACATCGGCGCCCAGCACCCGATGCCCGCTGGAGGCGTACTGAACGGCCAGCGGCAAACCGATCTTGCCGAGGCCTACAACGGTGATATTCATGACTTCTCCAACAAAGTAATTGTCTGGCCAGACGCAGCCGAGTTCACGGCTGCTTCGCACACGATCACCGTATCCAGACCCTGCTGCATCGTGACGAAGTCAGTGTCCTTGCCAAGCACGGCGTCACGAAAATGCTCGTGCTCGGTCCGCAAAGGCTCCGGTTTGTTGATTCCGTAGCGGATCACGTCACCCTCGGTGACCCCACGGAACTGTGCGAGGTCGTCCCACGTGTTCAGGCTGGCGCCATTGGCATAAAACGTGAGTTCGGCGGTAAGCGTATTCGCAACGAACGCACCGCGCTCGCCGGTTATCGTAGTGACCCGCTCCTTGAGCGGCGACAACCAGTTCACTAGATGGTCTGTGACGGTGCCGCCCTCGAGTTCACCGCTCATCGCTACCAGATCCTCGAACGGGCGACCGCTGCGCTTGGCGGTAAACGCGGACACCCTGGCGAACCGCTGATGCACCACCCACGCAGTGAGATCGACATCGTGCGAGGCCAGGTCGAAAATCACGCCGACATCGGAAATGCGGTTAGGGAACGGCCCCTGGCGCCGCGTCGCAACCTGGAACACTTCCCCGAGGTCACCGTTCTCGATGCGAGCCCGCGCGGATTGCAACGCCGGGTTAAATCGCTCAATGTGCCCTACCCCGCCGATCAGGCCCGCTGAGGCAAAGGCTTCGGTGAGCTGACGAGCAGACGCCGTATCTTTGGCCAACGGCTTTTCAATGAGCGCATGAATACCGGCCTCGGCCAGCGCCATCCCTACCTCGAGATGATAGGCAGTGGGCACCGCCACCATGCAGTAGTCCACACCGGCGTCGATGATGCCCTGGATGCTGTCCAGCACCGGTCGTCCACCGGCCACATGGTGCGGATCGCCTGCAGGGTCGGCGACCGCGACAAGGTCAACGCCGTCAAGATTGGACAAGACGCGGGCATGGTGTCGCCCCATCATGCCTAAACCGATAAGACCCGCCTTCAGGTTCGCCATATCAGGCGCCAGCAGACGTCAACGCGTTCACGGCGGTGACGATGCGCTCGAGGTCACCTTCGGTCAACGACGGGTGCACCGGCAAAGACAGGCATTCACGCGCGGCCCGCTCGGTCTCGGGCAGATCATCGTCGGTCGCAAACGGCGCCAGGCGGTGGTTGGGCACCGGGTAGAACATTCCGGAGCCGACGTTGTATTCCTCGCGCAGCGCCTTGGAGACGCCGTCACGATCCTCGGCGACGCGAACCGTGTACTGGTGGTAGACGTGAACCGCTCCGTTGGCGACAGGCGGGGTCACCACGTTCGTCAGGTTGGCGGAGAGGAATGCGGCATTACTCTGCCGCTTCGCCGTCCACGCATCGACCTTGGTCAGCTGCACGCGGCCGATCGCGGCATGGATGTCCGTCATACGGTTATTGAAGCCGACCACTTCGTTGTGGTACTGCTTCTCCATTCCTTGGTTGCGGTATAGCCGCATCATCCGAGCGAACTCGTCATCGACACAGGACACCATGCCGCCCTCGCCGGAGGTCATGTTCTTCGTCGGATAGAGCGAGAACATGCCGAAGGTACCGAACGCGCCTACCGGCGTGCCATGCCAAGACGCTCCGTGCGCCTGGGCAGCATCCTCGAACACCTTTAGCCCGTGGCGATCGGCAAGCGCCATGAACGACGTCATGTTTGCTGGGTGCCCGTACAGATGCACGGGCATGATGCCGACAGTGCGCTCGGTGATCACCGCTTCGACGGCCGCCGGATCCAGGCAGAACGATTCCGGGTCGATATCGGCGAACACGGGTGTAGCGCCGGTGAGCGCCACCGAGTTCGCGGTGGCAGCGAACGTAAACGACGGCACGATCACCTCGTCGCCGGCCTTGACGCCAGCGGACAGCAGACCCAGGTGCAGGCCGGAAGTTCCTGAGTTCACAGCGACACATGCGCGGCCGAGGCCGAAATGTTCTGCGAACTCCTTCTCGAATGCCGCCACTTCCGGGCCTTGAGCCAGCATGCCGCTGCGCAGCACGCGCTCGACGGCGGCGACCTCTTCATCGCCGATGAGTGGCTTGGCCGGTGGAATGAACGTCTCCATGGGTTGCGGTTTCTCCTTCACCGTTGTCGACCTGGGCACGAGAGCCCAAGACCATCACATTTCAAATATTGCCTACATGGCACACACTCGCCCGCAGATATCAGACGTCGAGCGTGAGCACGCCGTTCCGCTCCGTGTACGTTTCATCGGTCTCGGGGCAGGCGAAACGGCCGTCTCCACGATCTTCCAAGGGAACGCCTGCTCGGCCCACCCAGCGAATCCGGCGGGCTGGCACTCCTGCGACCAGCGCAAAGTCCAGAACGTCCTTCGTGACAACGGACCCGGCCGCCACTAGCGCCCACGCACCGATCGTGACAGGAGCCACACAGACCGCCCGCGCTCCGATGGACGCTCCGGTGCGCACTGTCACCCCTACAGCCTCCCAGTCATCGCCACGCTTGAGCGTGCCGTCCGGCGTGATTGATCTCGGGAAGTGGTCGTTGGTGAACACGGCTGCCGGGCCGACGAACACGCCGTCCTCTAGGACAGCCGGCTCGTAGACCAACGCGTAATTCTGCAATTTGCAGTTGTTCCCCATGCGGACACCGGTTCCGACATACGCACCCCGGCCGACGATGCAATTCTCGCCTAGCACTGCGTCCTCGCGAACCTGCGCCAGGTGCCACACCGAGGTTCCCTCACCCAACCGAGCAGAGCTTGCGACATCGGCGCTGGGTTCAACACGGGCCATGGTGATCCTTCAGATAGGAACGGGGCTGCAGCCGATCTACGGACGACACCGATCCCCGCCGCCCTCGGCGCACAAAGCCCAAGAATACCGCGCACATCCTTTGTAAGATCAACGTATGGGCATTAACGCACGCGCGTCGCTCGCCGACACGCTCTCACCCGGTCCTGCTTTCGCGACCGCAACAACGACGCCAACCGCGGGCGTGGTAGCCACGTCCGCACCGACGTTGACGCGGCCGGCACTACCGGCGCACCTGATCGGCGCAGTGGCCGACGAAGCAGCGCTGAAGCGCTTTCTGCACGGGTTGCCGGGTGTCGACCCGGTCGGCGTCGAGGCGCGATCGGCAGCGCTCGCTACCCGGTCGATCAAGAAGGAATCGAAGATGGCGGCGCTGAATCTGGCGATTTCCATGGTCGATCTGACCACGTTGGAAGGTTCCGACACGCCGGGAAAGGTCCGATCGCTGTGTGCCAAGGCACGCAAACCTGACCCGGACGATCCGACCACGCCACATGCAGCGGCGGTGTGCGTTTACCCCGATCGAGTACAGATTGCAGCACAGGAACTTGCCGGCACAGGTATCGGTATCGCGTCGGTAGCAACCGCATTCCCGTCCGGTCGGTCGTCATTGCCGATCAAACTCGCAGATACGCGGCTGGCCATCGAATCCGGCGCCACCGAGATCGATATGGTCATTGACCGCGGCGCGTTCCTCGCGGGCGAGTACGGCAAGGTGTACGACGACATCGCGGCCATCAAGGCCGAGTGCGGCGGAATCCGACTCAAGGTGATCCTGGAGACCGGCGAATTGGCCACGTACGACAATGTGCGTCGCGCCTCTTGGCTGGCGATGCTGGCTGGCGCAGATTTCATCAAGACCTCGACTGGGAAGATTTCTCCCGCGGCAACGCTTCCAGTGATTCACGTCATGCTGCAGGCCGTGCGGGACTGGCGCGAGGCGACTGGACAGCAGGTCGCCGTGAAACCGGCCGGTGGAATTCGCACTGCCAAGGACGCGATCCGTTATCTGGTGGCCGTGCACGAGGTAGCGGGACCCGAGTGGCTAGATCCGTACTACTTCCGATTCGGCGCTTCCAGCCTGCTCAGCGACCTCATCATGCAGCGGCGCAAACAGCTCGACGGCCATTACTGGGGCCCTGACTATGTGACGGTGGCATAAGCACGTGTCAGCAGGGACAGTAACGCCGGAATCAGTGTCAGTAGGGCCAGCTTCATCAGGGACATCGGCAGCAGGGACAACTATGACGACGAACACAACGGGATCAGCCATGGCCCCGCGGTCGACAACGGCCGTGTGGGACTATGCACCCGCACCGGAATCCGCAGCCATCGGGCACATCAAGGATCGCTACCAAATGTTCGTTGGCGGGCAGTTCGTCGATGGACATGGCAGCGACGTCGCAACGATCAACCCGGCAACCGAACAAGATCTGGCACAGGTTTCTTGGGCATCCACAGACGACGTGGATGATGCCGTCCGCGCGGCGCGGCGCGCTTATACCGCCGTGTGGTCGAAGCTGAGCGGGCTGGATCGGGGCAAGTACCTCTTCCGGATCGCTCGCGGCATCCAGGAGCGGGCCCGGGAGCTTGCCGTGGTCGAGACGCTCGATAACGGCAAGCCGATCAAAGAGTCCCGCGACGCCGACATCCCGACGGCTGCAGCGCATTTCTTCTATCACGCGGGTTGGGCGGACAAGCTACAGCATGCCGGCTACGGGCCTCATCCGCACGCGCTGGGCGTCGCCGGGCAAGTAATTCCGTGGAACTTCCCGTTACTCATGGCGGCGTGGAAGATCGCTCCCGCGCTCGCGGCAGGAAACACCGTCGTGATCAAGCCAGCCGAATCGACACCGCTGTCGATCCTGGTACTGGCCGAGATCATGGCCGACGCGGGCCTGCCGGAAGGTGTCGTCAATATTGTCACCGGGGCGGGCGATATTGGCTCATACCTGGTGAACCACCCGGGAATCGACAAGGTTGCTTTCACCGGTTCGACCGCCGTCGGTAAGAGGATCCAGCAGTCTCTGGCCGGCACCGGCAAGAAACTGACGCTGGAACTCGGTGGCAAGGCTGCGAATATCGTCTTCGACGACGCCCCTCTCGACCAGGCAGTCGAAGGCATCGTCAACGGTGTGTACTTCAACCAGGGCCATGTGTGCTGCGCAGGGACGAGGCTGTTGGTGCAGGAATCCGTCGCCGAAGAGGTCATCAGCAAGCTGCAGGATCGGATTACCACCCTGCGGCTCGGCGACCCGATGGACAAAAATACCGACATCGGCGCGATTAACTCGAAGCAACAACTCTCCAAGATCACTGAGCTCACCGCCGTTGGTGATGACGAAGGCGCGGTGCGGTGGACATCCCCATGCCCGATACCCGACAAGGGTTTCTTCTTCCCCCCGACTGTATTTACGAACGTGTCACAGTCCATGCGAATCGCGCGGGAGGAAATCTTCGGACCAGTCCTGTCGGTGCTCACATTCCGCACCCCGGACGAGGCTGTTATCAAGGCGAACAACACCCCGTATGGGCTGTCGGCTGGCGTCTGGACCGAAAAGGGCTCCCGCATTTTGGGGATGGCAACAGCGTTGCGCGCCGGTGTGGTGTGGGCAAACACATTCAACCGGTTCGATCCGACAGCCGCGTTCGGCGGCTACAAGGAATCCGGCTTCGGCCGCGAAGGTGGCACCTCCGGGCTCGGGGCTTACCTGGAATCTGCCGACGACTACAGCGACAGTGACTCCAACGAAGGGGCAGTCTGACATGGCCGCGCGAAGCACACCGAAAAAGGCCGCGCCGAAAAAGGCCGCCACCGAGAAGGCTGCGGTACAGCAGGTTAAGGTGCAGCGGGCGACCCCCGCCGCGGCCCCGTCGACCCGAGTCCGAAGTGCCAGCGCCAGCGCCCAGCCGACAACCGGTAGCTCCACGGCCGTGCCGGTTCTCAAGACCTACAAGTTGTTTATCGGCGGCGCATTCCCCCGGTCGGAGTCGGGACGTACATACCCGGTGCATGGACCGCACGGCGACTTCCTTGCGAACGCGGCGCAGTCGTCCCGTAAGGATGCGCGGGACGCGGTGGTCGCTGCTCGAAAAGCATTTCCCGGATGGTCGCACGCAACTGCCTACAACCGCTGCCAGGTGATCTACCGAATTGCTGAGATGCTGCAAGGCCGGCGCGCGGAGTTCATCGACCTACTGGTCACCGGCGAAGGCACAAAACCGAAGGCCGCGAGCCAGACGGTGGACACAGCTATCGACCGACTGGTGCACTACGCCGGATGGACCGACAAGATCGCCGCCGTCTTCGGCTCATCGAATCCTGTTGCGGGCCCGTTCTTCTCGTTCTCCACACCGGAACCCACCGGAGTAGTGGCCGCATTCGCGCCGCAGGACGATTCGTTGCTGGGGTTGATATCGGTGATCGCACCGATCATCACCTCCGGCAACACAGTGGTCGTCATCACCTCCGCCACACACCCGCTCCCAGCGGTCACGCTCGCCGAGGTCTTGGCAACCTCGGATGTACCGGGCGGCGTGGTCAACATTTTGACTGGTGAGGCAGCCGAGATGGGCACTCACCTGGCCACGCACGCGGACGTGAACGCGCTGGATCTGACCGGCGTCGAAGGCGATCTGCGCACGGACTTGGCACGCGACGCGGCCGGAACCGTGAAACGCGTCTATATACCGAAAGGCGCGTCCGACTTCTCGAAGACTCCTGGAACAGCGCGCCTACGTGCGTTCCTCGAGACGAAGACGGTCTGGCACCCGACCGGTGCTGTATCGCTAGCTGGCGGAACCAGCTACTAACCACGCGTTGCGACGCATGACGTCGACCACCTTTAGATCACCCAGGCAGTAGATCACCCGGACAGCGTCAGAACTGGCGGAGGGACGAACTGCTGAGAGAGAAGCCGTGCCCCGACGGCGCAGTGCACGTCACGCCGTCTTGGAGGACTTCGCACACGAAGCCGCGAGCGACGGCCAGCCGGTTGTAGCTGATCTTGGTCGCCGGGACTCCGATCAACGTGTAGCCAAGGCAATCGTCGACTGAAACGCCGCCGCTGCGCCCTATTCGTACCCGCAGTCCACGTAGGGCTACGGGGACGTCGGTTCTGGCCATAGAGCACGTAGAAACCTTGACCGTTGATTTTTTGGCGGTGCACGCGACAGTATCTCCGGGTATCAGCGCGCACGCTATATTGCCTGATGGTGTGACGAAGCCGCTGAGCGACGTGAGTGTATTCCCGGACGACGGGCCATAGCCGTGGATGCGCGGAGTGCCACCGCACGGCCCCGACTGCGCGCTACCGGCCGTTGGTGGCGTGGCATACAAGTAGGGCTCGCCGCACCCAGTGGGCGCTAGTTTGCCACCGATAATCGACCACGTGCGAGCTGCGGACGGCGAATCATCAAGCAGCACGCCGTAGCTATTGAAGCGGTAAACCCCCGCGACCACGGGGGGGCTGGTCGGCAGCAACGTGAGCGCGGAGTTTGACGAGATCGAGCCGACGACCGGGCGGAGCACACCGCTCTTTACCAAGATGAGATTGCCAAAGAAGATGCCATAGGAACTGCCCTGCACCAGGCAGTACAAACCCGAGCAGGACACCTTTGGACTAATGATGCCTGGAAGCGTTACCGACGTGGGCTCCCCAGTGGGCGGGACCAGCACCATGGTCACTCCACCACCGGGCGGAGTGACCATATGTACTGCGCCACCGGACGACTGCGCCGAACTCACCGCGCGGCAGGTTTGCTTGGTGAAACAGTCTGGCGCTGGCGTCCGTACAGCGGTCGGCGCGACGATAGTGGGTCGCGTCACCGATGTGAGCGTGGCGAATGTCACCGTCCGCGTGGTAGCGGGGGCAGTGATCGGCATCTCAGAGGTCGTCGGCACAGCGGTAGTGGTCAGTGACTGCCATGGTGTCGGTGTGGTTCGCGTGACGGCTGTCCCGGTCTGCAGCGTCGGCACTTCGATCGCGCCGGACGGCCCCCCGGTTCCTGCGGCGGCGTTCGCTACTGGCGCAGCCGACGTCGTGATAGTCGCATCCACCGGTCCAGAGTCGTCCAGCCCCAGCGTCCCGCACCCGCTGGCCACGAGCGCACAGGCGGCTATCAGCGCGCCGAATTGTGCGCGACGCGCCCGCCTCGGGCGCCCAGCGTGCCGACTGTTGACCCCGTCGGGCACTCGGTCCGTTGTCGATCTCCCCATTGCTGGATGTACTCCCCTCACACAAGCGGCACCGCCCGCCCGCTGCACACTAGTCACACGCGTCACACGAGTAACACTCTTCTCGTCACGATAGCCGCTGACCACGCCCAGATGTGGCAGCGCAACCGGTAATCTATAAGGCGGCAATGCCCACCGCACGGACTTCCAGCTCAGAAGGCGTGCATCAACCGCGTAGCCATCATGATGTAAGGCAGGCTTCCGCGCACCGCTTCCGGCGCGCAGCGCACGAATAGCGTCATACCGGTCTGCGTCGCACACCGCGACACGTGACTGATTTTTGAACGAGGAGAACATGATGTCACTGCCGCTCCGGGTGGCCGTAATCGGTGCTGGACCAGCGGGCTGCTACGCCGCCGATATCCTGTGCAAATCCGACCCTCACGCGACCGTGGACATCTTCGACCAATTGCCATCGCCATACGGTCTAATCCGCTACGGGGTCGCGCCGGACCACCCACGCATCAAAGGCATTATCAACTCACTGCACCAGGTGTTGTCTAACCCGCGGATTCGGTTTTTCGGCAACGTGCGAATCGGCTCTGCAGCTAACGGCTCTGCAGTTAACGGCACCGCGGCCAGCGGCACCGGAGCTAAGGGAACCGAAGCTGCGGCGGCCAACGCTGACGAAAATCGAGCGGCCGAGAGCAACGCCAGCGCAGACGTGGTCGCCAGCCTGCCGGTTTCGAAGCTGCGCGAGTTTTATGACGCCATCGTCGTGGCTACCGGCGCGACGCACGACCGGGCTCTAGACCTGCCCGGAATTGATCTGCCCGGCTCCTACGGCGC
>JBDTAR010000007.1:0-12071 GCA_039924545.1 Nakamurella sp.
GCCATGATCCGGACCCTGTGGTCGGAAGAGCGGGTGACCATCGACGGCGAGTACTACACGGTGAAGGACGCCACCATTTACGACCGGCCCGACGTGCCGGTGCCGCTCTATGTCGGGGCGTCCGGCCCGGCCACCACCCGGTATGCCGGTCGGTTAGCCGACGGATTCATTACCACCTCCGGTAAGGGCGACGAGCTATACCGCGACCAACTGTTGCCGGCGCTCGCTACCGGCGCCGAAAAGGCTGGGCGAAGCGTCGCCGACCTCGACCTGATGATCGAAATGAAAGTGTCGTTCGACGATGACGCGGATCGGGCACTCCTAGACACGCGCAACTGGGCAGCGCTGGCCCTTTCTCCGGAAGAGAAGATCCACGTGCACGACCCGATCGAGATGCAGCGCTTGGCGGATGAACTCCCGATCGAACGCGCCGCGTCGCGTTGGATCGTCGATTCTGATCCTGAGGAGCACGTCGCGAAGATTCGGCACTATCTGGACCTCGGTTTCAATCACCTGGTGTTCCACGCGCCGGGGACCGACCAGGCCAGGTTCATTGAGTTGTACGGGCGGGAAATCCTGCCGAGACTGCGCGCCTGATAGGCGCCTAGGTACGGTAAGGCCGTGGAAGCGAACAGTAAAACAATCTGGGCTCAATGGTCAGATCTATCGGTGCCGGACGGGGTTGAGCTGATCTCGACGGATCCTGCCGAGTTACCGCAGGACGTGCTGGATCGGATCGGCTTCTATGTGGCGCCGTATTTAAGCGGCCACGGGGGCTTGAAGCCCGTCGGGACGATGCCGAACCTCGCTGTATTGCAGGTGCCCAACGCCGGTTACGACGATGCCATCGAGTACCTGCGCCCCGGCATCACACTGTGCAATGCGCGCGGCGTGCACGACGAATCCACCGCCGAACTTGCCGTCGCGCTGGCGCTCGCTGGTCGCCGCGGATTTGATCGGTTCGCGGCCGCGCAGAACACCGGCACATGGAGCAGTTCGCCCGCGCGGTCGCTGACCGATTCTTCGATTGCCGTCGTCGGTCACGGTTCCATCGGAAAAGTGATTGTGCGCATGTTGCAGGGCTTCTCGGTGACGGTCACTTCGTTCTCGCGCCGCGGTACCGAGGGCGCACGGCCCGTAACAGAACTTATTGGCACCACCGACCGGGCTGGGCGTATCGGCGAGTTCGATATCGTCATCGTCGTCGTGCCGCTCACCGCAGAAACCCACCACCTCGTGAATGACGCTTTCCTCGCGCACATGCGCGATGGCGCCTTACTGGTGAATGTTGCGCGCGGGGCGGTCGTCGACACGGACGCGCTCGTCGCCGAGCTTCAGTCCGGACGGCTGCACGCCGCTCTGGACGTCACCGACCCGGAACCGTTGCCGGTGGGGCATCCGCTCTGGACAGCGCCGAACTGCATCATCACTCCGCACGTGGGCGGCAACACGAGCGCATTCGAACCGAGGATGCGCGCACTCCTCACATCACAAGTGGTCGCGTGGACCGAAGGGGCAGAGCTTGCGAACGTGGTGGCCCGCGGCTGAGGAATGAGGCTCCGGCGAGGGGAGCGTCATACTCGGTCGGTTTCTCGCGCATATTTCTCGGTTTTAACTCAGGCCTGCCGCCTGCGCGCCTGTCGGCTGATCGCCAGACGTCCCGATAGTCTGACGCGTGTGGTGGTCGACCAGACGATAGCCGTATCCTTACTGGACCGATTCAGTTCGCCTATGACGGGTGAATGAGATCGTCGATTACGTAGTGGGTTACCCGGCAGGTTACACAGCCAAGTACCCACGCACCTGACGGAAGGGACCCAAACACGTGGCAGCCATTGAATTAATCGGAGCCCGCGAAATCCTAGATTCTCGCGGCAACCCGACCGTTGAGGTCGAAGTGGTGCTTGAGGATGGGTCGCTGGCCAGGGCCGCAGTGCCCTCCGGCGCTTCGACCGGCGAACACGAAGCCGTGGAATTGCGCGATGGCGATCCCGAGCGCTATGGCGGCAAGGGCGTACAGAACGCCGTCGAAGCCGTACTAGAGGAGATCGGGCCAGCCCTGATCGGCTACGACGCCACCGAACAGCGCGTCATCGACCAGAAGCTCATCGATATCGATGGCACACCGGACAAGAGTCGGCTGGGCGCGAACGCGATCCTGGGCGTCTCCCTGGCAGTCGCACGCGCGGCCGCCGACTCCGCAGATCTCGACCTGTACCGGTACCTCGGCGGGCCGAACGCGCACATCTTGCCCGTGCCGATGATGAATATCGTCAACGGCGGCTCACATGCCGACACGTCCGTCGACGTGCAAGAGTTCATGATCGCGCCGATTGGGGCCCCCACGTTCCGTGAGGCACTACGCTGGGGCGCCGAGGTCTACCACGCGCTGAAGTCCGTGCTGAAGTCCAAGGGCCTGTCCACCGGTCTCGGTGACGAAGGCGGCTTCGCCCCGTCACTGGATTCCAACCGCGCCGCGCTTGATCTGATCCTTGAAGCGATAGCGAAGGCCGGCTACCAGGCCGGTACCGATATCGGCCTCGCCATGGATGTTGCCGCCACCGAATTCTTCGAGAACGGCTCCTACCGCTTCGAAGGTGCGCAGAAGTCGTCGGCCCAACTGACGGACTACTACGCCGACCTCGCCGCGAACTACCCGATCGTCTCCATTGAAGATCCCCTCGCGGAAGACGACTGGGAAGGCTGGATCGCACTGACCGAGCGCCTGGGCGACACGGTGCAGATCGTCGGCGACGACCTGTTCGTCACCAACCCCGAGCGCATTGCCGAAGGTATCGAGCGCAAGGCTGCTAACGCGCTGCTGGTCAAGGTAAATCAGATCGGCACGCTCTCCGAGACGCTGGACGCCGTGACGATGGCGCACAACGCTGGGTTCCGCTGCATGATCAGCCACCGCTCCGGCGAAACCGAAGACACCACGATTTCCGATCTCGCAGTGGCCATCGGTTGCGGTCAGATGAAGACCGGTGCCCCGGCTCGGTCAGAACGTGTGGCCAAGTACAACCAGCTGCTGCGCATCGAAGAGGGCCTGGGCGACGCCGCGCAGTACCTCGGTGAGCTGGCGTTCCCGCGATTCATCGCTGGCGCGTAGGGCTCTCCATGTCGGTACGACCAGGTGGCCGTGGTTCCGGGGCAGGCAATCGCCGCTCCGGAGCTGCGGCGCGCCGGTCGTCCGCAGAACAGGGATCTGCCGCCCAGCCGGCCGCGGGCCGGTCTGCGCCACGGTCAGTGTCTGCGACACGTCGCCCGCGGAGATCGGGCGGGTCTGGCCCGGCGTCGGACCGTCGCGGCGGGTCGCCGGGAGACGGCGGTTTAGGTCGGCGCAACACGCGGCAAATCGCGCCGCGCGCAGGGCAGCGCCGACGCGTCATCGCAGTCGTTCGGTCCCCGCTGGCCCGGCAGATAGTGGCCCTCGGGGTGGCGCTGTCCGTAGTGGCCCTATCGTTGGCCTACCCGCTGCGTGGCTACCTGCAACAGCAGGCCGCCGAGCAACAGGCCGTCGTCGAACAACTCGATCTCGAAACCCAGGTGGGCGATCTCGAGGCCCAGATTTCAGCACTCAAGGATCCCGCCTACATCCGCGCTGAAGCGAAACGCCGATTGCAGTACGTGACCCCAGGCGACACGGTGTACGTCGTGAAGCTCCCGCCGGCCTTGGCCGCCCAGTCGGAATCCGCGAGTCGCGCTCCTGGCCCTACCGCCGCCACCACTACCGATGGTGCAGCCAACCTGGACGGCGCTATTACCGCGGGCCAGGAAAGCCCGGGCGCTACGGTCAGTCAGCCCGGAGCGAGCATTACACCCGGTTCCACCGAGGCCGAGCCATGGTACAAGTCGTTGTGGGGCACGCTCCGCGACAGTCAGGATTGACGTATGTGGGGTGACCCCGTCGACTTGACGCCATTCACTGCCGCAGATGCTGCCGCATTTGAACGCGAAATGGGGCGGTCCGCGCGCGGCGTCCTGGCAGTGGCATACCGCTGCGCACATGGTGTCCCGGCTGTGGTGCAGACGGCCCCGAAATTGGCTGACGGGACCCCGTTCCCGACCATGTTCTACCTGAGCTGTTCTGCGTTGACCGCTGCTGCGAGCCGGATGGAATCAGACGGCCTTATGCGGGAGATGACTGATCGCCTCGCAGTCGATACCGACCTCGCCGCGGCCTATCGTCGCGCGCACGAGGCCTATCTAGCGGTGCGCAACAACATTGCCGACCTCGGCATCGCCGTCAGCGCAGGCGGAATGCCCGATCGAGTGAAGTGTCTCCACGTCCTTCTAGGGCACACGCTATCGGTGGGGCGAGGTGTCAATCCGCTCGGCGACGAAGCCCTGGACCTCCTCGGCGACTATGCACGCGGAGAAGTGTGCGCTCATCTTCCGGGCGGAGAACAGCCTGCACCGCGAATGCGTGGGGGCGCAGGTACCGCGAGCGGCCCCGCACCGACTGTGACACTGGGGTTGCACAGACTGTGATACTGGGGCTGCGCCGACTGTGATACTGGGGCTGCGCCGACTGTGACACTGGGGCTGCGCCGACTGTGACACTGTTGCTGTGACGCAATCGGCACGATTCGAGAGATCGCGCGCACGCGTCGTATCGTGTTCTCGTCCGCCGCGGAATTACTAGAGGGGTCCGTTTATGGCGAAGCTCAAACCCAAGGAGAAGGCCTACTACGGGCATTTCTCTGCAGCGGCCCAAGCGGCGAATGCCGCGACGACGGAACTCGCTGCACTATCCGATTCGGCGGCCGGCGCTGCGGAACGCGGTGCGACAGCCGAGCGGTTGGCGGCCTTGGCCGAACTGGGCGCTAGTCGATACCGTGCGGTGCTGCTAGCCCTGCGCGCTAGTTTCGTCACCCCGTTCGAACGGACCGAGATCCAGACGCTGTCCAGGTCGCTCTCCGAGGTCACCGGGCATCTCGAAGCAGCTGGTGCGTTAGTGCATCTCCTGGATCCTGCGGAGCTGCCCAAGGAGTTTGCCGCGGTGACGGATCTGCTGTGCCAGGCCGGTGAAGCTACCGAGGTAGCCATCAGCAAGCTGCACAAGCTCAAGGGCGTAAAACACCACCACGAGCAGATCGAACAGATCGCAGCCGAGGCCGAATTCCATCGGCGCCTGCTGCTAGTCCGGCTTACGAGTGGCGAGATCGACCCATTGGACGCCATCGAACTGCACGCGATTTCCGACGAGCTCAGTGCCGCAGTGCGTGCGTTCGTCGTGGTGGCTGAGGCCGTCGAGACTGTTCTGATCACGGAGGGCTGATCGCCGCTATGACGGCTTTGGTGATCACGGTTGCCCTCGCACTGATCTTCACCTTTACCAACGGGTTTCACGATTCGGCGAATGCCATCGCAGTATCCATCGCCACTCGGGCGCTCAAGCCCGCGGTGGCGCTCCTCATCGCTGCCGCCGGCAACCTCATCGGTGCGTTCTTCGGCGGCAAGGTCGCGGCCACGATCGGGCACGGCATCATTAACCTGCCGACTGACGACAGCGTGATGCTGGTGGTAGCAGCGTCCCTGGTTGGTGCGATTGCCTGGAATCTCATTACCTGGCGTTGGGGGCTGCCCTCGTCCTCCTCGCACGCTTTGATCGGCGGCATGGTCGGGGCCGCACTGGTCGCCAAGTCCACCGTTCTATGGAGTGGCGTAGTAGAGAAAGTCGTCATACCCATGGTCGCGTCGCCGATTGTGGGCTTCATAGGCGGGTACATCGTGATGCTGAGCTTCATGTGGATATTCCGCCGCGTGTCGCCGCCGAAGGCCAGGCGCGGATTCCGGTACGCGCAGTGGGGCTCGGCGTCGGCAATGTCGTTCGGCCACGGAATGCAGGACGCCGCGAAGACCATGGGCATCGTCGTGCTGGCGCTTAACGTCGCTGGAGCACACTCCGGGTCATCGATCCCGGTGTGGGTATTTCTGACCTGCGCCGGAGTGTTGTCCATCGGTACGGCCACCGGCGGATTCAAAATCATGAAGACAATGGGAAGCAAGATTGTCACCCTCGATCCGCCCCAGGGCTTCGCCGCGGAGGCCGTGGGTTCCGCCGTGTTGTTCGGCGCGTCAATGGGCTTTGGCGCGCCGATCTCGACCACACATGCGATCTCCGCCGCCATCATGGGAGTAGGGGCGACCCGCAGGCTTTCTGCAGTGAACTGGAAAGTAGCGGTCAATATGGTCAAGGCGTGGGTGTTCACCTTCCCCGGCGCCGCCGCGATCGCCGCGGTGACGTGGTACATCGGTGCTGTCTTTCAGTAGTGAAGCGTTAGCAACACTCGTCCCATTACAAGCGTGACCGGTAGTACAGTGGCATAGGTGAGGTTCCGGTTGCGGGATCCCGGCAGCGACACTATGCCGGTTGACTGCCCGCCCGACTCCGATTGGCTTAGCGAGAACTAAGCGAGTAGTGTCAAGCGCTGGCGCGCGTAGTCGTGCCGGTTGCTGTGCCTTCTTTCGGCAAATGTTAACTGGCGCTATTTCCGTGTGATTGTTACGTGTGATTGTTACCCGTGTTTCGGTTCCCCGAGACGTGGGGACGCGTCGCCGAAATTCCACGATCCTGTGGGTCTCGGCGCGCGACAGAACCGACAGCGACAGATAGCGGAGGACATGGCCAAGAAGGATGGGGCCATCGAGGTCGAGGGCCGAGTGGTCGAACCTCTCCCGAACGCAACATTCCGTGTTGAGTTGGAGAACGGCCATCGAGTACTTGCCCATATCAGTGGCAAGATGCGGCAGCACTACATCCGCATCCTGCCGGAGGACCGCGTCGTGGTGGAGTTGTCCCCGTACGACTTAACTCGTGGACGCATCGTCTACCGCTACAAGTAACCGACGCCTCTGTCGTGGCGGTGCCCCCGCATCATGAGGCCCGCGAGATAAGGCACTGAGAACCAATGCGCCCACTTATGCGGGCGGCGAGGTCCGGCACCAGGAGAGAGCAATGAAGGTCCAGCCAAGCGTCAAGAAGATCTGCGACAAGTGCAAGGTGATCCGCCGTCACTCTGTCGTCATGGTCATCTGCGACAACCCGCGTCATAAGCAGCGTCAAGGCTAATTATGACGTTCTTCACGTCAGCTCCGCTGACGTGAAGTGCATCACCACCATCGCGTCATCACCCGCACTGGGCTTTAGAGCTTGCTGCGGTTCACCCCCGGGCGGAGGCCGGGGCCCGGTTGCTGCCGTTCAACGGCACAGGCGGGAAGATACGCGACCGACACCTCCCGGCAACGAAAGAGAGCGCGCCTCATGGCACGACTCGTCGGAGTCGATCTTCCCCGTGACAAGCGGATGGAGATCGCACTGACCTACATTTTTGGGATCGGGCATACTCGATCCTTGGCCTTGCTCAAGGCCACCGGAATCAGCCCGGATCTGCGTACCAAGGACCTGACCGACGAACAAGTCGGCGCCTTGCGTGACGCGATCGAAGTGGGCGAATACAAGATCGAAGGTGACCTGCGCCGCGAGGTGCAGGCCGACATCCGTCGCAAAATGGAAATCGGCTCCTACCAGGGCATCCGGCACCGCCGCCACCTGCCGGTTCGCGGTCAGCGCACGAAGACTAATGCGCGCACCCGCAAGGGACCGAAGAAGACCATGGCCGGCAAGAAGAAGGCAAGGTAATCGACAATGCCACCTAAGACACGTCAGGCCACTGGTGCTGTTAAGAAGGTCCGTCGCAAGGAACGTAAGAACGTTTCGCACGGACAAGCACACATTAAGAGCACGTTCAACAACACGATCGTGTCCATCACGGACCCGACCGGTGCGGTGATCAGCTGGGCTTCCGCTGGTCATGTTGGGTTCAAGGGGTCACGTAAGTCGACTCCGTTCGCTGCGCAGATGGCGGCTGAGAATGCCGCTCGCCAGGCGATTGAGCATGGCATGCACAAGGTTGATGTGTTTGTTAAGGGTCCGGGCTCCGGCCGCGAGACCGCCATTCGCTCGCTGCAGGCCGCTGGCCTCGAGGTGGGCGCAATCTCCGATGTCACCCCGCAAGCGCACAACGGCACCCGTCCGCCGAAGCGGCGTCGGGTCTGACTGAGCGCTAGAGGAGGAAGCGAAATCTTATGGGCCGTTATACCGGACCTATCACCAAAAAGTCCCGTCGCCTGCGTACCGACCTTGTCGGTGGCGACATGTCCTTCGATCGCCGTCCGTTCCCCCCGGGGCAGCACGGTCGCGCGCGCATCAAGGAGAAGGAATACCTGTCGCAGCTCCAGGAGAAGCAGAAGGCTCGCTTCACCTACGGCGTGATGGAGAAGCAGTTCTCCCGCTACTACAAGGAAGCCGCATCGCGCGCCGGCAAAACCGGTGACAACCTGCTACGCATCCTTGAGTCTCGTCTGGACAACGTTGTCTACCGAGCCGGCCTGGTCCGTACTCGTCGCGCGTCGCGTCAGCTTGTGACACACGGCCACTTCGAGGTCAACGGCCATCGCGTGGATGTGCCCAGCTACCGGGTCGAGCAGTACGACATCATCACCGTGCGCAAGCAGTCGGTGGAGAAGTTCCCGTTCGAGCTGGCTCGAGAGATCTTCGGCGAGCGTCAGGTTCCGGCCTGGATGCAGGCTGTTCCTGGATCGTTGCAGATCCTGATCCATCAACTCCCGGTGCGCGAGCAGATCGAATCGCAAATCACCGAGCAGCTGATTGTCGAGTACTACTCGAAGTAGTCGTACGAATCGCACCGGGGCTGTATTTGCAAGATGTTTGACCAGTCCTGGTGCGGTTCGCCACTGCAGTGCAATGGCCATGGCCATGCCCATGCGGTGGTTCCGTTTCGGGCCGTCGCCGGAAACGGATTGGCTGGGCGGCGTCCGCCGACGGCCGCGCGATCCGCATGACGTCATATAGCGGACGTCACGTGTAATACGGAGGAATCTACGTGCTGATCTCACAGCGTCCCACGCTGACCGAGGAAGTAATCGTTCCCGACCTTCGGTCGCGGTTCACTATTGAACCGCTTGAGCCGGGTTTCGGGTACACCCTGGGAAACTCACTGCGCCGCACGCTACTTTCATCGATCCCGGGTGCGTCGGTTACGAGCATTCGCATTGATGGTGTGCTGCATGAGTTCACGACAATCCCCGAGGTCAAAGAGGACGTCACCGAACTCATTTTGAACCTGAAGCAGCTGGTCGTGTCGTCGGATGAGGACGAGCCAGTGACGATGTACCTGCGTAAGCAGGGGCCGGGCGAAGTAACGGCCGCAGACATCGCACCACCTGCCGGCGTCACCGTGCATAATCCGGAACTGAAGCTGGCCACGCTCACCAAGAAGGGCAAGCTGGAAATCGAGCTGACAGTCGAGCGGGGCCGCGGCTACGTGCCAGCTGCTCCGAACAAGGTTGTCGGCGCCGATATCGGCACCATCCCGCTCGACTCGATCTACTCGCCTGTCAGGAAAGTGACGTATCGCGTCGAGGCTACCCGCGTCGAGCAGCGTACTGACTTCGACAAGCTAATTGTCGATGTCGAGACAAAGCCGTCGATTACCCCGCGCGACGCGCTGGCCTCGGCCGGTTCCACCCTGGTGGAGCTGTTCGGCCTTGCGCGCGAGCTCAATGTCGAAGCCGAAGGCATCGAGATCGGACCGAGCATCGGTGAGGCAGAGCACATCGGTGCGTTCGCCATGCCCATTGAGGACATGGATCTCACCGTCCGCTCGTACAACTGCCTGAAGCGCGAAGGCATCCACACAGTCGGTGAATTGGTCACGCGCACCGAGGCCGACCTGCTGGATATTCGTAATTTCGGTCAGAAGTCGATCGATGAGGTCAAAGAGAAGCTGTATGGTCTCAGCCTCGGATTGAAGGACTCTGCCCCTGGCTTCGAACCGGGCGCCGCTGGTGCTTCGTACGAAGAAGGCGAATGGAACGACGGCGACGACTACGCCGAGACCGAACAGATCTAATCGGTCCATCGCGATCGCGTTGGCCCGCTATAGCAGAACAGATCAGGAGCAACTGATATGCCCACCCCGACCAAGGGTCCCCGCCTGGGCGGGTCACCCGCTCACGAGCGGCTGATCCTGGCCAACCTGGCCCAATCCTTGTTTGAACACGGCAAGATCACCACGACGCTGGCCAAGGCAAAGCGTGTCCGTCCGATGGCGGAGAAGCTGGTCACCGCGGCGAAGCGCAACACGCTGCATTCGCGTCGCAATGTGCTAAAGACAATCCATAACAAGGACATCTTGCACAAGCTTTTCGCGGAGATCGGCCCGTCCTTCGCTACCCGTGAGGGTGGCTACACGCGCATCACGAAGACAATGCCGCGCAAGGGCGACAATGCACCTATGGCAGTCATCGAGCTGATTGGCGAGGAGACCGTGTCTTCGGCGGCTTCCCGCGTGGCCCGTGTTTCAGCATCCAAGAAGGCGGCTGAGAAGAAGTCGGCGGCGGCAGTGCCGAAGTCTGACACCGCGGCTGAGGTGCCGGCCGAGGCTTCTGAGCCTGCGACTGACGCTGCTCCCTACGGCGAAGGCTCACATGCACCGCTGGCGGACGACTCCGAGCCGGAAGGTTTCCCGATCAAGGGAAACGATAGTTCGAAGCTGTACCACGTCCCTGATAGCTCGTACTACACGCAGACGATAGCCGAGGTGTGGTTCGCCACCGCCGAGGCCGCCGAGGCCGCAGGCTTCTCCCTGCCACCGTCGCAGCAGGCTGCTGCCGATGAGGCGGACGACACGGCTGCTGACGACACGGCTGCTGACGACACGGCTGCTGACGAGGAGAACTAACTCGCACTGAAAATCACCAGCGGTGGATGCGGATCACAGCGATCGAAGCAACGCGTCCACCGCTGGTGATTTCTTGTATCTGGAGACCCGATGCCTGAGAAGAATGACTCTCGACCCATGACGCTTCGCTTGCGACTGGGCATTTGCTACGACGGAACGGAATTCTCCGGCTGGGCCGTGCAGCCCGAGCGTCGCACAGTCGCAGGGGAGATCGGTGCCGCCTTGGCGGTGTTATTCCGTCAGACGGTTCCGATGGTCGTGGCAGGCCGTACGGACGCGGGAGTTCATGCGACCGGTCAGGTAGCCCATATAGACGTCCCCTCTGAAGGCTTTGCCGCCCTTTCCCCGCGGCACCTTCTGCGGGACGGTGGCATCGGTCCTCTGAACGATACGTCCGCGGGTCTCGTCGGCCTTCGGCGGCGCCTTGCTGGACTGCTACCGACCGATATTCGAGTGCCGACGGTGGAACTTGCTCCTGCTGGCTTTGACGCTCGATTCTCCGCGCTGCGCCGGCACTATAGGTACTTGATCTCTTGCTCCGAATGGGGCATCGCGCCACTTAATCGGAACGAGATCTTGCACTGGCGAAGGCGTCTCGATCCAGAGCGGATGGTCGTTGCGGCGAACCGACTTGTGGGCCTGCACGATTTCGCTGCTTACTGCAAGCCGCGCGAGGGCGCTACCACGATTCGGCATTTGCAGAGTCTCGCGGTGACAGCGGCACCCACTCGACTCGGGCCCGGCCTTGATGTCGTCATCGACGTCGCCGCTGACGCGTTCTGTCACTCGATGGTTCGTAGCTTGGTAGGTGCGCTTATCGCCGTCGGTGAAGGCCGCTTCTCCGTGGACAGACCGGCAGAGCTTCTCGACGCCCGAGCCCGTACTTCCGAGATTGCTGTCGCGCCCGCGCGTGGGCTTACTTTGTACGCCGTCGACTACCCCGATGCCTCGGAGCTCGCACAGCGTGCTGAACAGACTCGTGCAGTTCGGGAAACGCCTGGCGGCTGCGACTGTTCGGACTAGCGCGGGCGGCCTGTCGATGACGGCAAGGGCGGGTCTTAGTTTTCGCGCGCGTACACGACGGTTTCTCTCATGACTGTTACCGTGTGTGAAGAATAAGCACACCGCTACCGTGTGTGAAGAATAAGCACACCGCGCGATCGGAGTGAACAGGATGAACCTGACCGTTGAACCGCGGCGGGATACCGTCGAAGCTGAGCTAATTCAGCGCGTCGCTGCGATGAGCACCGGCGTTGGAGTGCGACGGATCGACGACGTTGACGAGATGCAGCACTGGGT
>JBDTAR010000008.1:0-15625 GCA_039924545.1 Nakamurella sp.
AGCACCGAGGTACCGAGCAGCACTCGGGACGTACGAGCACCGACCGCGCCCAGCCACGGCAGCGCCGCCGGCGCGTGCCCGCCATCGTGCCGCCACGGCTGGAAATGGTCGGAAATGAACACCGAGTCGAAACCGACATCTTCGGCAGCCACAGCAAAGTTCACGAGATCCACCGGCCCGAACTGCTCCGCAGACGCCTTATATCCAAAACGCACCGTCATATCGCGCCTTTCACAATCTGCCCCGCCCTTGTCCCAGCCATCATCGCCCCCACCACCGTCATCCCAGCCGCCGCGGTCCCAGCCGCAGCGGTCCCAGCCACTGTCACGGCCCGATCACGCCGCACCGCAGCACTCCAATTCCGCAACTCCAAATTACCTAGCCAGCGCCGCCCGAATCAGTGTTGCCACCTGATCGGCCTCCACGAGAAATCCGTCGTGTCCATAGGCCGAATGGATAAGTGTCTGGGCACGCCCGTTCGGTACTCCCGCAGCGATGCGATCGGATTCGCTAGACAGGTACAGCCGGTCGGAATCAACGCTGGCCACGGTGACGTCAGCCGTGACACGTTTCAGCGCCGCCTCTACCCCGCCTCGGCCTCGGCCGATATCGTGCGAGTTCATTGCCTCGGTCAGGACCAGGTACGAATTCGGATCAAACCGCTGCACCAACTTGCGCCCGTGGTATTCCAGATAGGACTCCACCGCATAGCGTCCGCCGTGCGCCGGGTCCTCCCCCGGTTGCGGATCGCGACCGAACCGGGACGTCAACTCGGTCGCCGTTCGGTAGGTGGTGTGCGCGATCTGCCTGGCCACGGACAGTCCGTCGGTGGGCGTGGCACCGTTGTAGTAGTCGCCACCGCGATAGTTCGGATCGAGCCGGATAGCAGCAATTTGCGGTGCGGCCCAAGCGATCTGGTCGGCAGACGCTGCCGCCGTCGACGCGATGACTACCGATCGGCGTACCCGCTCCGGCGCGCTCACGGCCCACTCGATCGCCCGCATGCCGCCCATGGAGCCGCCGATCACCGCGGCAAACGTGTCGATACCAAGCGCGTCGGCCAGCTCAATTTCCGCGGCGACTTGGTCGCGGATTGTGACCCTGGGGAAGCGCGATCCGTACGGCTTACCGTCCTCGGCGATGCTGGATGGGCCGGTGGTGCCCATGCAGCCACCGAGCACGTTGGTGCAGATTACGAAGAATCGTTCCGTGTCCAGCGGGGTGTTCGGTCCGACCATGCCGTCCCACCAGCCAGGGCTCGGCTGGCCGGGGCCGCGCGCACCAGTGATGTGCGCGTCGCCGGTCAACGCGTGTTCCACCAGGATCGCGTTGTCTTTAGCGGCATTGAGCGTCCCCCAGGATTCGTACGCGATGGTGACTGGCCCGACGCGTCCGCTGTCTTCGGTATCGAGGTCGCCGATCGGCACGTAGAGCCGCCCCGAGTGGCGCAGTGCCGCCTCGGATGAGGTATCCAGTCCGCGCATCGTTGCGGCTGCCGCTTCCCCGGTCACAGTCTCAGTGTCCACGACAGCCGCGTCGGTACACGAACCGGTCAGCGACATCGTCATAGTTGTTTCGTCCTTATTTCGTACATACAGTCACGATTTCGTACATACAGTCACGGCAAAAAGGTGCGGCGGCAGACCCATGCGCTCCGTCGGTCCGCGATGCGCGTGCGATTCGATGGCCGTATGGGGGCACGTGCGTCGATCGGTTGCCGAAGCGAAGCGGCAGCGCCCCGAGGCCCTGTTGGTACAGCGCGACCTTCGTGGTGCAACTCGGCCTAGGTACGCCGACCGTGCCGCACTCACCATCAAAAGGAGCCAGCAGGGGTCAGCAGGTAGGGCACATTCGAATATCACACATAGTGGGCGCTCCTTAGCGTCTACCAGGCCCGCATTGCAGGCCGCGCTTGCCACCCACCGGGATTCGGCAAGTGGCCTGGTCATCACCCGGAGCACCCCACCGCGTGTGGAGGGTTGCCGCCCAGCAAGCCGGAGCTGTGTATCCAAGCTGTTCAACTAAGACAGCAGGACACGCTGGAACTCATAACCTTCTCGCAACTATACCGACGCCCGTTTCAACCCTCAATAGACGTATGTATCGCAACGACAGGTATGACGTCGCCCTCGCCAACGGCCCGCATCGGGTCGCCGTAGCCCCGGCTGACTCATATCCGTCAACCCACCCGGACGCTCCTGCGCAGCCCACACCCTGGCGGAGCCGAACGGTAGCGTTAGCGGCGTACTCTTTCGCGCTACTCGAGCCGCGACCAACGACTGGTGCGCCCGGGCAAGTCGCCGATGCCAGCGGCCACCTGATAATGGCTCTGCAGAAATGACGACAGGGGGTCGCAGATGAATGTCAACGGCAGGCTGCCGGCGTGGGTGACCTGGCAGCAGCGCCCTTTCCCTGACGCCAACCTCCTACTGGTGCGCGGACGTGAGCCGGCACTGGTGGATAGCGGGTTTGTCGGCCATGCCAGCGAGACGTCAGAGTGGGTGCGCGCACACACCCCGAACCTCGCGTTGGTCGTCAATACCCACTGGCACTCCGATCACGTCGGCGGCAACGCGCTATTGCAGGCCTCCGGGGCGGGCATCGCGGCCAGCAGGCCGGACGCTGATGCCCTTTCCCGGCGCGACCCCGGCTGTTGCCTGGCCGAATACCTCGACCAACCCGTCGCGCCCTATTCTGTCGACCAGCCGCTCGATGATGGGCAGGTGCTCCGGCTGGGCGACGAGGACTGGGAGGTCATCAGTACACCTGGGCACACCCCCGGTCATCTGGCGCTATGGCAGCCTGATGCACGGCTACTCGTAGTCGGCGACGCTCTCTCGGACTACGACGTCGGATGGGTCAATCTCGCACTTGACGGCCCCGACGCCGCCACCACCGCGCTCAGGTCCCTCCGGCGACTGGCCGATCTCAACCCCCTGCTGCTGATTCCCGCGCACGGACCGCTGCCCGATGACACCGCGGGCACACTCACCGACGCGTTGCGGCGCACCCGACGGTTGGTCGACGACCCGGCAGGTGCCGTCTGGTACGGCGCACGACGGATCTTCGCGTTCGCACTGATGATCCGCGGCGGCCTACCGATCAGCGAGGTCGAGCGCTATCTGCATTCCCGAGTATGGCTGACAGACGCAGCACGCCAGCTGGGCCGCTCACCCGAGGTGTTGGCCAGTGAACTCATCGAAACCATGCTGCGAAGCGGCGCCATCGTCGTGCGCGCGGGCAATGTTCAGGCCGCTGCCGAGCACACGCGCGTGGAGCCTGGATCGCTACGTGTGCCCCTCCCGCTAGCGTGGCCGCCAGCCTAATCACATAGCTGAGCTGAGTGGGCAGGTAGCGTAAGCGGCTATGAGCGCCTTCCCCTCGGCATTGCCGACTTCTCGGGTCCCCGACCCTCGATCGGCCCCTCCGCTGCGCTGGGGCATTCTCGCCCCGGGCGGGATCGCCTCGCAATTCACCGAGGCGCTGAAAAAGCACACGGCGCAGCAGGTGATCGCAGTGGGCTCTCGCTCGCTAGAGCGCGCCGAGGCCTTCGCGCAGCGCCTCGGCATTGAGGCCGCTTACGGCACCTACGCGGCGCTGGTCGACGACCCCGACGTGGACGTCGTCTACGTCGCGAGCCCACACAGCGAGCACCACGCGCATGCGCTCACCGCCATCGCCGCAGGCAAGCACGTGCTAGTAGAAAAGGCCTTCACGCGGAACTCCGCCGAAGCTGCCGAGGTGATCGCCGCGGCCGAAGCCGCCGGCGTCATGGTGATGGAAGCCATGTGGACGCGCTTTTTGCCGCAGACCGACGTTATCCGGCAACTACTTGCGGACGGTGTGCTGGGCGACGTCTCTACGGTCATTGCCGATCACGGACAGTACTTCGCCGACCTCGCGCCCACTCATCGCCTGCTCGACCCAGCGCTTGCCGGCGGGGCCCTGCTGGATCTGGGCATCTATCCGGTGTCGTTCGCCTCATTCGCCATGGGCACACCAGAGTCGATCACCGCATCCGGCTCGTTGACCAAGACCGGAGTCGACGCACAGGTCTCCGTCATACTTGAAACGGGCGCCGCGCAAGCGGTACTGAACACCACACTGCTCGCCGAAACACCTACCACCGCAACGATTTCCGGCAGCTGCGCCCGGGTGGAGATCGGCGGACCGTTCTACGAGCCGCAGCCGCTGACCCTCACCGAGGCGCGCACTGGACAATCGCTCAAGCGCGAGGTCGATCCCATCTCAGGTCATGACGGACTATGTTTCGAGGCGACCGAGTTCGCGCGATGCGTCGCCGCGGGCGAAATACATTCCCCGCTGTTGCTCCCCGCCGAAACTCTCGCCATCATGGGCACGCTCGACACGATCCGCCGCCAGATCGGCGTTGCCTACCCCGGCGAGTAGCGGCCGGATTCCTACCGCGGCGCGCCCTGTTACGGAAGAATCCAGACATGCTTGTTATGGCCCGCTCCTCCCTCGTCGCTGTCGTCTGCTCGCTGGTTGGCGCGCTTATCATCGGTGGCTGTTCCACGGTGCCCGCTACGACGTCCGCAGGTGATTCTTCGGTCGACCAGTCGTCTGCTGTGGCGGGGGCTACTGCGGCATCAGTGACTGCAACGTCAGATAGCGGAGCGGTGACCACCGGTCTGCCGGCCGCCACCGCATACCCGCTGACCATCGATAACTGTGGCACCAAGGTCACGTTCACCGCGCCGCCAAAGCGGGTACTCGCGATAAAATCAACATCGATCGAAATGCTGCTGGCCCTCGGACTCAAGGACCGGATTATCGGGGTCGCTTTCCCCGACGGACCGTACTCACCGAAATGGGCACCTTCCTTGGAGCTCCCGTTGATCTCTGACAAGGTTCCCGGCGAAGAAGCGACACTGGCCATGAATCCGGACCTGGTCTACGCTGGCTGGGAGTCGAACGTGTCCGCCGACGGCGCCGGTGACCGTGCCTCCCTGGCCGCTGCAGGTGTGGCCACTTTCGTATCGCCGGCAGCCTGCCAGGAAGCGAAATATCAGCCGCACCCGCTGACCTGGGACGACATTTTCTCGGAGATCACCCAGATGGGCGAAATTTTCGACGTACCAGCCGCTGCAGCGACGCTCGTCGCCGCGCAGCGAGCGCAGCTTATTGCGGTGAAAAGGGACAGTCGACGGCTCACCGCGCTGTGGTATAGCTCCGGCAGTAAAACCCCGTACGTCGGAGCCGGCATCGGCAGTCCGCAGCTCGTCCTGAACGCTGTCGGGCTCACCAATATCGCAGCGGATGTGCCCATGACGTGGTCAAGCCTTTCCTGGGAAGCCGTGATCGCCGCAGATCCGGATGTAATCGTGCTGGTCGACTCATCCTGGGGGTCCACCAAGAAAAAGATCGCGCAGCTTGAAGGCAACCCAGCGACGGCGACGCTCACCGCGGTTCGCAACCACCGATACCTGGTTGTCCCATTCCCAGCGGGCGAAGCCGGAGTGCGTAGCGTCGAGGCTGTGCAGACTCTTGCGGCGCAGCTCGGCAAGCTGACTATGCCATGACGACCCGCCTCACCGAGCCCGATGCGCGCGGTTCTGTTCGCCCTGCAGCAGCGCGGCCCGCGCGTTCGTACAGGTCGATGGGAATCGGCGGCGCGCTCGTAGCCGTCCTCGCGGCCTCGCTGGTTCTGGCTGTCACGATTGGACCTGCACAGATTGGCGTTGGGGCGGTATGGCAGTCCATCGCCGCACACCTGGGCCTAGGCACGTCCACCCTGCCACTCACTGAGGACGCAATTGTGTGGAATCTGCGCCTGCCACGCGCCCTGGTCGCCGCGTTCGTCGGCGCTGCGCTCGCACTCTGCGGCGTGGTGATGCAGGCCGTGACACGCAATCCGCTCGCTGACCCGTATCTGCTGGGGCTCTCGTCCGGGGCGTCCGTCGGAGCGGTGTCCGTAATCGTGCTCGGCTGGGCGGTGGCACTGCCACTGGCCGCGTTCGGTGGGTCACTCGCCGCGCTCGCCCTCACCGTCGTTTTGGCCGGCGCATTCGGAGCTGCATACACGCTGTCTCCGTCCCGGATCATCCTCGCCGGGATCGCAGTATCAGCGGCATTCTCGGCGCTCACCAGCGTCGTCATTTTCTGGAGCACGACAGGCGACAGCTTTCGGGAAATTCTCGGCTGGCTACTGGGATCCATCGCCGGCGCCACCTGGGCATCGGTCGCGATCGTCGGGGTCGCATTTTTGGTAGTGGGTGTGCCGCTGATGCTCGGCGCTAACGTGCTCGACGCATTCGCGTTCGGAGATGACGATGCTCGCGCGCTCGGCGTCAATGTTGCCCGAGCGCGTTGGACCCTGCTTGCCGCAACAGCGCTGCTGACCGGAGCCGCCGTCGCAGTGAGCGGCGCCATCGGGTTCGTTGGGCTCATCGTGCCGCATGCCGTGCGCATGGTGACCGGGCATCACAACCGGGCGCTGCTGCCGCTGTCCGCACTGGTCGGCGCAATCTTGCTCACCTGGGCAGACACCCTGGCGCGCACCGCGTTCGACCCGAGAGAGCTGCCGGTCGGCATCGTGACCGCGCTCATCGGGGCGCCCGTGTTCGCGGTGCTGCTGGTGCGGGCGAAGAGGCTCACATGACAATCAATATGACGCCGCACGTTCCCGTGCCGATCGAAGCTGCGGCGCCACTTCCGGCAACGGACACTACCGCGCGGTCCACCAGGTCCTCCGCTACGCCGCCCACCGAACCTCCCGCGGTGCGCTCCGCGACCCCGGCCCTGCGAGTCGACGAGCTGACATTCCGGCGTTCCGGACGACTCATCGTCGATGACGTGGACTGCACCGTTGCCGCCGGGGCGATCGGCGCCGTGGTCGGTCCGAACGGCGCCGGAAAATCGACACTGCTGCACCTGATCGCTGGCATCCTGACGTCAGACTCCGGTTCGGCTCTGCTCGCAGGCGAATCGATCATGCATCTTCCACGTCGCGAGCGCGCCAAACGGATTGCGCTGACGGCCCAGCGGGTAGAAGGCGAGGTCGATCTCACCGTCACCGACGTGGTGCTACTCGCTCGGATCCCACATATTCCTCGGCTCAGCTCCCCGAGTGTGCATGATCACGAGGTTGTCGCAGCTGCTCTGCAGCGGGTCGGCGCCGCCCAGTTCACTGACCGTCGATTCGGGGAGCTCTCCGGCGGTGAACGCCAACGGGTCCTCTTGGCCCGCGCGCTAGCGCAGGAGCCGACGCTGCTACTACTCGACGAGCCCACCAACCATCTCGATATTCGGGCGCAGCTCGAGACGCTCGCTGTGATGCGCTCACTGGCGTCCGATGGGCTCACTATTCTCGCGGTCTTGCACGACCTTGCCGCTGCGGCGGCCCATGCCGACACCGTGATTGTGCTGGACGAAGGCCGCGTGGTCGCCGCTGGGCCGCCGACCAGCACGCTTACTCCGCAACTCATTGCCGACGTCTACGGCGTTCGCGCGGACGTGCTTACCGCGCCGGACGGACGTCCCGTCATCGCCTTCGCGCCACTCACTGGCGCTTAAGGATTCTCGGCTCAATGGTCGACACACTGGTTCGAGTTCGCACGGCCGGCTGATCCGACGCTGACGTGTCCTTCTTACGTTGGTCCGCAGACCTCATCGTTGATCCGTCGACTGACTGCCGCGACTCCATGAGGTGATCGGGGCGCGTACCCGGCGGAGGAGGATAGCGAAATGAGCGAGTCCTACGACGTGATCGTCCTTGGCCTTGGCGGCATGGGCAGCGCCGCGGCGTACCACCTTGCGCGCCGCGGCGTCCGGGTGCTCGGCCTGGACCGGTTTGGCCCGGCGCACGACCAGGGGTCGAGCCACGGCGATTCACGCATTATCCGACAGGCGTACTACGAAGACCCCGCCTACGTCCCGCTGCTGGAACGCGCATTCGAGCTCTGGGCGGAGCTGGAGCCCGAGGTACCCGGCGGCAATATGCAGATCACCGGAGGTCTACTTATTGGTCGCCCGGATAGCCGGATCATCGTCGGCAGCACACGGAGCGTTCAACAGTGGAATTTGCCGCACGAAATCCTCTCCTCAGACGAGGTCTCAGAGCGATATCCGACGTTCACTCTCGGTGCAGACGACGTAGGTTTGTTCGAACCTAATGCCGGCTTCGTTCGGCCTGAGCGGACTGTCACGGCGCACATTGATCTCGCTCGCCGGGCAGGCGCCACTCTGCGCTTCGGCGAGACCGTACGGAGTTGGCAGGCAGACTCATCCGTCCGCGGCGTCACCGTAACGACCGACACCGGGATGATCACCGCCGGAAATCTCGTCATTGCGCCTGGTGCATGGGCGCCGGAATTGCTCCCAGAGATTCCGCTCGTGGTTGAACGCCAGGTGATGTACTGGTTCGCCCCATCTGGCGACCCTGCCAGGTACGACCCCAGTCGGCATCCGGTGTACATCGGGGCCAATCCAGCAGGTCGCGAATTCTACGGATTCCCCGCCAGTGAGGGTCCGACCGGCGGGGCTAAAGTCGCCTTCTTCCGTCAGCATGATCAGTGCACCCCAGACACCATCAATCGCGACGTCACCCTAGTTGAATCCCAGGAGATGGCGCAGTTCATCGGATCCTGGTTGCCCACGTTGCCGGGGCGACTGCTCCGGGCGGCGACCTGCCTCTACACGACGACACCAGACGGGCACTTCGTTGTCGGTCCCCACTCTCAGTACCCGCAGGTGGTTATCGCATGCGGGTTTTCCGGCCACGGGTTCAAGTTTGTTCCGGTGATCGGTGAGATCCTCGCAGATTTGGCGACCGAAGCGAAAACTCGGCAACCGATCTATCCGCTATTCGACCCTGAGAGACGCGCGTTAGGCCGCTGAGCCGCACGCGGCTTCGCAGGAGGCCTACGCCTTCGGCTGCGCTGCCGGTGGCGATTGCTCTGCCGCCCGCTCTCCAGCCATGCGCCGAGCGTAAGCGCGGGCAACGGTGCGCACCGCTTGTTCCGGGTCCTCTCCGCGGGCTCCGGCGGCAAACGCTAACCGGAAGATCTGCTCGCCTACCGAATCCCCCTCCGGCAACGGCGCGACATCGCCTGTGACGCAGTACTTTACGGACCGTGCGCCGAGTTTCGTAGCGAGGGCGATTGCTGGCTGCCCGAGCGCCACCCCGTCCAGCGGCGAAGGCTTCGAATGCTCAGCTTTTTTCAGCTCGTCCCAACGAACCTGCTGCTCGGCCGGGGTCAGCGTCTCCCGCGCCTCGGGGCCACCAAACACGTACGGGTGGCGACGAATGAGCTTTGCGACCAGCCCTCGTGCCACATCGTCGATGGTGAAACCACCGTCGGCAGCTGACCTTTCGGCCGCGACCCGGGAGTGGAACAGCACTTGCAGCAACACGTCGCCAAGCTCTTCACGCATCGCCACATCGTCACCGTCTTCGATGGTCTGCAGCAGTTCGTAGCATTCCTCGATCAGGTAGCGCGTAAGGGAGGCATGCGTTTGCTCGCGATCCCATGGGCAACCGCCCGGTGAGCGAAGCCGGTCCATGACGGCGACGGCCTCGAGCAGAGCGGCGCCAGGGCGATCGGCATCGGCGGCGGCGTACCCGGTCATGTCAGGCCCCGTCACATCAGGCTCACGAACGGCCTGCAACCACCTGAACAACGCGCGGATCCCACACGCCAAACCGCGGGTTCAGTCTCACCTTCAACGCTTCGGCCTCGGGCCCAAGCAGCAGCGACGCCAACGCGATCTCGGACTGCAGCCCGGCGCTCGTGTTAGTGTCAGAAATCATTTTTTTGGTCAGCATGCCCGGCTTTTCCGTGCGATCAGTGACGCGCACCACCAGGTAGCCTTGCGTACCCTGCGAAACCAGCAGGATTTCGCCGGCCGCGGTCGAGAAGATGCCAAATATGGCGTGCCCAGGTTGCTCCAAGAGCGATTCGTGCCCGCCGGGCAACTGCGGGTTCGCAGCCAGGGCTGCCGCTGCATCGGCGGTCATCAATGCCGGATCGGCCAGGTACTTGGTCCGCGCAGCCACCGCATCAGCCCAGGTCGCCGCAGGCACTGCATCAACCGTCACGTCGATATCGGTGACGTCAACGCCTTCGGCAGGGATCGCTGCCATGAGCTTGTCGAATACCAATAGGTCGTAGGAAGTCGCCTCAACGGAGCCTGCTGGCACGCCAAGAACCACCGGCATGGCAGGCGCGCTGGGAGTAGTGCTCCGGTAGCTGTCGTATTGAGCAATGAACCCGTTCACGTCGGACTGGCTGACGTCAATCCCCTTCTTTTTCGCCACCTCGAGAGCAAGTTGATGTCGAATGATTGTCGTCAAAAGTGACCGGGCATGCGCAGCGCTGGCGTCCGGATCGGCTGCGGCGTCTGCGCCGGCGACCTCAGAGATTTGCGCGCGCAGCGCCTGCGTGGAGACCTGGGTGCCGTCGATCGTCACCGCCGCACCGGGAACAGTGCCGCACGATGCGAGCACTACCGAGGCGCCGGCCGCAGCCGCTATCCAGCGCGCCCGGGCCCACACCCCGTTACTGCGCACCTCGCTACTGTGCGCTGCACTACGCCGCCTGCCGCGAACGATTTGTCCCTCCGACACCGGTCACTCCTTACCAATTTTCAGAGTCGATCTTCACATCGCGAATTTTCTCGAAATGCACGCACCCCGCCAGCATGTGCCGGCCAATCAACACCCGTACGTCAGCGCAGCGGCCCACGTGTGCTGGTTCAGCCTGCCACAACACCGTGACACCGCAGTCACAGGGCGCCCCTGAGTATGACGCTTTCCACGCAGTGGCGCCTGCCGCGCGGCCACGCCCGAGCAGCCAATCCCCCTGCGGCCGATTACTGAACTGCGCTGCCTTGAGTCAACCAACGCCCCACCGTCAACCCACTGGGGCTGGTACGGAGGCCGGCGCAATCGCAACTAGCACCTTCCGGCAGTAGTCGAGGAGAGCTACGCCTTGCAGCGCTGGCGAACCAACTCGAGCAGATTCGGTGGGCTCGACCAGGGTGAGCGAGTGCAGCGCTGGCCGATACACCGACCCTCGGTAGAGCCTGGCCATACGGAGCTGCGCGGATTCGGGCAGCTCCACCCCACCAAACTTAAGACCGCGACCGCCGAGCGAAATCTCGGTGACCCCGGCCGCCTGCGCGACCTTCTTCAGCTCCGCAACCGCAAAGAGGTTCTCCACGTTGGGACCGACCGGGCCGTACCGGTCAGTCAGCTCCGAGCGCACCGCTGCGAGCGCGTCGGTGTCGGCGGCTGACGCGATCCGCCGGTAGGCGTCGAGCCGTAGCCGTTCCGCGTCGATGTAGTCAGGAGGGATCGCAGCGTCCACCGGCAGCTCGATACGCACGTCCACAGGTTCGTCGTCCACGTCCTCGCCGGCGGCATCTTTAGCGGCCCGCTTGAAGGCATTCACGGCCTCGCCAACCAGGCGCACATACAGGTCGAACCCGACGCCCGCGATATGCCCGGACTGTTCTGCGCCGAGAATCGATCCAGCACCACGGATCTCGAGGTCCCGCATAGCCACCGCAAGCCCTGCGCCTAGCGCCGAGTTTTGCGCGATGGTGGTCAACCGGTCGTTGGCGGTTTCGGTAAGCGGCCTATCCACCGGATAGAGGAAATACGCGTATCCGCGCTCCCTGCTGCGGCCGACCCGGCCGCGCAACTGGTGCATCTGCGCGAGCCCCAGGATCTCGGAGCGGTCGACGATCAAGGTATTGGCGTTAGAAATATCCAGGCCAGTTTCGATGATGGTGGTGCACACCAGAACGTCGTAGTCGCGCTGCCAGAATCCGTCAATGACCTGCTCCAGGGTGTGTTCGTTGAGCTGACCGTGTCCCACGGCAATCCGCGCTTCCGGCACCAGTTCCCGAAGTTTCGCGGTGACGGCCTCAATGTCTTTCACCCTGTTGTGCACATAGAAGACCTGGCCGTCGCGAAGCAGTTCTCGCCGGATCGCCGCAGCGATCAGTTTGTCGTCATACGTACCGACGTAGGTGAGGATCGGATGGCGATCCTCGGGGGGCGTGGTGATCGTGGACATCTCGCGAATCCCGGCCAGCGACATCTCCAGCGTGCGCGGAATCGGCGTCGCCGTCATGGTCAGCATGTCGACGTTGGCCTTGAGCGACGTGATGTGTTCCTTATGTTCCACACCGAAGCGCTGCTCTTCGTCGACCACCACAAGGCCGAGATCCTTGTAATGGACAGAGGATTGCAGCAGTCGGTGGGTACCGATGACGATATCCACGGATCCGTCCGCCAGGCCCAGAATGGTCTGCTTCGACTCCGCGTCGCTGGTGAACCTGGAGAGCCCCTTGACCGTGACTGGGAATTGCGCCATGCGCGCAGAGAACGTGACCAGATGCTGCTGTGCGAGAAGTGTGGTGGGCGCGAGGATGACGACCTGTTTACCGTCTTGCACGGCCTTGAATGCGGCCCGCACCGCGATTTCAGTTTTACCGTAGCCGACATCACCGGCGATGACGCGATCCATCGGAATAGCGCGTTCCATGTCGCGCTTCACGTCTTCGATCGCGGCGGCCTGGTCCGGCGTCTCGGTGAACGGGAAGGCATCCTCTAGTTCCAGCTGCCACGGCGAATCCGGTGCGAACGCATACCCTCGAGCCGCAGCCCGTTTTGCATACAGGTCCACGAGCTTCGCCGCGATCTGGCGAACAGCCTTGCGCGCTTTACCTTTGGTTTTCGCCCAGTCGGATCCGCCCAGTTTGTTGAGCTGCGGAACTTCGCCGCCGATATAACGGGAGAGTTGGTCAAGCGCATCGGTGGGTACAAAGAGGCGGTCACCTGGATGCCCGCGTTTGCCGGCCGCGTATTCGACGACGAGGTAGTCGCGAACGGCCCCGCCCGCGGTGCGTTGAACCAGCTCCACATATTTGCCGATGCCATGCTTCCCGTGCACCACGTAGTCGCCGACCTGCAGGGTTGCCGGGTCGATGGCATGGCGTCGCTTCCCACCGGTACGGACAACGGTTTCTGGCGCGCCACCGCGGTTGCCGGTCAGATCAGCTTCAGTGATCACCGTCAATTTCGAGCCAGCAAGTATGACGCCGTCCTCAAGACGCCCACACGTAACGGTGACGACACCCACAGCCGGGGCCACGTCAAGCCCTGATTCGAGAAGCGCCGTAGGGATTTCGGCTTCGCTGAGCAGGGCTGCGGCACGCTGAGCGGTCCCGGGACCCGCTACGACGATGACGGTGGTGCCCGCTGCAGCGAGGTTGGCATGCACGTCAGTGACAGCGCGGCCAAGATCGCCGCGGTAGCTAGGAGTCGGGATCGCTGACTGCGCGGGCTCCCGATCCGATTCCTGCTCGGGTTCTTGATCCGATACGTCAGCCTCGATAGGCGCTGTGGCAAACGGCGAAAGGCGCCACAGTGGCAGGTCGCGGTCCTCGATGGCTTCCAAAGTCTCCGTCAAGTCCCGGTAGGCGGATTCCCCGAGATCAATCGGTGCTTGCCCACCGCTGGCCGCGGTCATCCATGAGGCGGCCAAGAACTCGGCGCCGGTACGCACGAGATCATGTGCGCGAGTGCGGACTCGCTCCGGGTCCGCAATCAGCACATGGGTCCCGGCCGGCAGCAGGTCGCCGAGCATCACCAGCTGGCCAGGCAATAGGGCCGGGATCAACGATTCCATGCCTTCGACGCCAATCCCAGCGGCGATTTTGCCGATCATGTCGGCCAAGGTGGAGTCGCCGGTCTCAGCGGAGGACAGGCGCGCGGCGTGTTCGCGCACCTCGTCGGTGAGCAGGATCTCCCGGCACGGCGGCGCGATCACGTCATCGACATCATCAATTGAACGCTGGTCGGCGACCGCAAATGTACGTAGTGCCACGACAGTGTCGCCGTCGAACTCGACTCGCACCGGATGCGGCGCCGTCGGCGGAAAGATATCGACGATGCCTCCACGGACAGCGATCTCGCCGCGCTTTTCCACCAGATCGGCACGGGTGTAAGCGAGATCAACCAAGCGGCGAACCGTTTCACCAAAGTCGGCGGCGGCGCCGCGTCGCAGGTGCACCGGCGCAATCTCGCCCAAATCCGGCGCCATCGGCTGGATCAGCGAGCGCACAGTTGTGACGACCACCGATGGCGCACCAGCCGGATGCTCATCCGGGTGGGCGAGTCGACGCAGCACCGACACCCGTCGTCCGACCGTGTCTGCCCGCGGCGAGAGTCGCTCGTGCGGCAGTGTCTCCCACGACGGGAACACCTCCACGTGCTCGTCACCGATCAAGTCACCCAGGGCTGCTGCCAGCACGTCGGCCTCACGGCCGGTCGCCGTCACGACGCATACCGGTACCGCGGCGCCTCCGTCCCTGCTCGGAGCCGCGAGCGCCGCCACCACGAAAGGGCGCACACCTACCGGCCCGGTAATTCGCTTTATCGGGCGGCCCACGCTCTGCACCACATCTGCGAGGAGAGGATCGGCGAGGGCCGTGCTCAGCAAACCCGCGAGGACCGGTGCGGGCCGTTCGGCTGCGCCGCGAATAGCGTCATACCCGGTACTGCTCTCGGTTCCGTACACCACTTAAGTTGACTCCTGCCGAACGCCACAAAACCCCCGACCGGATGCAGTAGGGGGCACTGGACCCAAGGATACGCCGCCTGCTCTCCGATACCGGTCGCCTCCGGCTCCGACGAAATCGTCATTGGCCGTGTCAACCACGCGATGCGTGCAGTCGGCATATGAGGGTCGTCATATGAAGGTCGTCCTATGAAGGTCGACTACGCATAGCTGGTGCCAGGTAGGCAGTTTTGAGGTGTCCCGAATCATGTATATTTGCTGGAACACTTGTTTGATTTACTTTCATTAACTGTTGTTTTGCGCAACTACTCATGGTAAAATGGTCGCATGGGAGCCGTTCTCGAGATGCGTGCAGGCCGGGTAGCCGGCGGGCAGCTCGACGGTGCTGTTATTTCGGATTTTGCGCTGTCGCTTGCGGAGATGCCTAGCGCTCGCACTGATGTCGCCCGCATTGATCGCATTCGCGCGCTGGAGGATCTTAAGTTTGTTTGTGTAGTGGCGCAGGCCCGGACGGCAGCGGAGTTTGCCGCTTCGCAGCGGGCTAAGGCGGTGTCACGCGGGACGGTTGCCTGTGCGGGCGGCGCTGCGGATGTGGAGCGCGACACGATTCGGACGGTGCCGGAGGGCGTGGGCGGCGTTGCGGATGCGGAGCGCGACGCGATTCGGGCGGTGCCGGAGGGCGCCATGTCGCACGGTCGGCAATCCGCGGAGGTCCGGGCGAAGGCGCTGCGGCTCGCGCACCGGTCGGCCGCCGCTCAGGTCGCACTTGCCCGCCGAGAGTCCCCCACGCGCGGTGGCCGGTATGTGGGCCTCGCCGAGATCCTGGTTCACGAAATGCCGCTCATGCTCGCCGCACTCGAAGTCGGAGTACTCAACGAGCGCCGCGCCGAGATCATCGCCCGCGAGACAGCATGCCTATCCCGAGCGCAACGCTTAACAGTCGACTACGAGATCGCAGGCCAGTTAGAGGGTCTCGGCGACAGAGAACTCGAAACACTGGTTCGCTCCATCGCCTACCGGCTGGAACCTGAAGCCGCGACCGCGCGGTCGGACCGGGCCGTGCGGGATCGGCG
>JBDTAR010000009.1:0-17175 GCA_039924545.1 Nakamurella sp.
CAGCGCGGCGAGTACCTGGTCAGGCGCTCGCTGCCGTGGCTGTGATCGTGGCAATCGTCGTCGTAGCGATAATCTGCTGGCGTTCGTTCTCGGAGAGACCGCCCCAGATGCCGTACGGCTCGTGCACTTGCAGCGCGTGGCGCCGACATTCGAGAAGCGCCGGGCATCGGGAGCAGATTGCCTTGGCTTTAGCCTCGCGGCGAGCTCGCGCTGGACCGCGTTCACCCTCCGGGTGGAAGAAGTACGCGCTGGACATTCCCCGGCATGCGGCATGGAGTTGCCAGTCCCACACGTCGGCATTCGGTCCAGGAAGGCGCCTGGTATCGGCCATTGCAATTCCTCTCTCGACCTTGTGTTTCCCGGTCGTACTGCCGCGCGGCGAGCGGTATCGGGGCGATGCGACGTCGGAGCGCAACGTCGCGGTCGATCCTTGACTCTTAGATCTCGCGGCAGTGCCGGGATTGCAGATGATCTGACCATAGATCGCGTCGCGACCATGATCAAGACCGCGAGACTAGTGGCGTTGCCGACATTCTTAACGCCAGCATCGACGGCAGCGTCGGCGGCGGTATTTTCGGCACGGTGCGGACGAGTAGAAAGAGGGATCGCATGACCACTGCGTTGGTGTGTGATGAGCGTCGGACTGTGCGCGAAATGCTGCTGAAAATAATGTCGGCAGTCGAGTCGATCGATTCGATCGAAACGGTGGCGGGCGGCGACGAACTGCTCTCCCGCTACGCGCGCGAGGCGACAGATGTCGTGCTGATTGGCACCCAACGCGCCTTGACCACCGGTGTCGAGACGGTTCGTCAGCTACTCGCTGCGCACCCGGCTGCAGCGGTGATCGTGTTCGGTTCACCGGACGATATTCCATCAATCACCGCTGCGATTGCGGCGGGCGCCCGGGGCTTCCTTCGTTGGGATGCCACCCGCCCGGAACTTCTCATGGCACTGTCCGACTCGTCGGCCGGTGGCGCTCCTGCAGCAAGAGGCAAAGGCGGCGAAAGCGGGCCGTCTCTGACTGACCGGGAGATGCAAGTGCTGCATGGCATGAGCCGTGGCCGGTCTAATGGCGAGATCGGCGAAGAGCTGTTCCTGTCCGAGGACACCATCAAGACGCATGCTCGACGGCTGTTCAAAAAGCTTGGCGCACGTGACCGAGCACACGCTGTCGCTATTGGCTTTCGGCGCGGGTACGTAGTCTGACAGGAGGCTGACGGGAGGGAACTACCCGGGCACGCCTTACCATTAGATCTGGCCGCGGCGCCGATTTGTTGGCAGCCACACGTATCGCGGCCGGAAAGGCCGCAAACGCAATGACCGCCCTCGCCTCCGGCTCACAGCCGACGAACGACTCCGTTGACATCAGTGCCGATGGCACTCTTGACACGGCGAAGTTTTCCCTTCTCGGCTTGACGTATGACGATGTGCTGTTGTTGCCTGATCAGTCGGATCTGATCCCGAGTGAGGCCGATACCTCGACGCAACTCACCCGCAATGTGCGGCTCAACATTCCTTTGGTCTCCAGTGCGATGGACACGGTCACCGAAGCCCGCATGGCCATTGCTATGGCACGCCAGGGCGGCATTGGAGTCGTCCACTACAACATGCGCCCGGATGATCAGGCATCGCAGGTAGAAACTGTGAAGCGGTCCGAGGCGGGAATGGTGACCAATCCGGTTACCTGCTTACCCGACGACACCTTGGCAGATGCCGATGAGCTGTGTGCCCGCTATCGCATCTCGGGTGTGCCGGTCATCGACGGCGACGGCCATCTCGTAGGCATCATCACGAATCGCGATATGCGCTTTGAATCGAATATGAGCCGTCCTGTACGCGAAATCATGACCGTCATGCCGTTGGTGACGGCCCCGGTGGGCGTCGCCCCAGATGTTGCGCTGAACCTGCTGCGCACGCACAAGATCGAGAAGCTGCCGCTGGTTGATGCCGACGGCAAACTGCGGGGCCTGATCACCGTCAAAGATTTCGTGAAGATCGAGCAATACCCGCAGTCGGCCAAGGATGCGTCCGGTCGGCTGCTGGTAGCGGCCGCAGTCAGCGTCGGGGATCTCTCCTTCGCTCGCGCTATGGGCTTGGTCGACGCGGGTGTTGACGTGCTCACGGTCGACACGGCGCACGGCCACAACACGAACGTCGCCGACATGGTGGCGCGACTGAAGAAGGAATTGGGCAGCAGGGTTGATGTGATCGGCGGCAACGTGGCGACACGGGCCGGAGCACAGTCCCTGATTGACGCAGGCGCGGACGCCGTGAAGGTCGGCGTGGGTCCCGGATCGATCTGTACGACACGGGTGGTCGCCGGCGTCGGGGTCCCGCAGGTCACGGCTATCTACGAGGCCGCGAAGGCGTGTCGACCTGCTGGCGTTCCGCTAGTTGGCGATGGTGGCTTGCAATACTCCGGCGATATCGCCAAGGCTATCGCCGTAGGCGCGAGCACCGTCATGCTTGGTTCTTTGCTAGCGGGCGTCGAAGAATCTCCAGGCGAGCTGATCTTCGTCGCAGGTAAGCAATACAAGACGTATCGCGGCATGGGATCCATGGCTGCGATGCGGTCGCGATCGTCCTCTCGGCGTGCAGCGGTGGCCGATGCCGGGCCAGCATCCGGTGGATACTCTCGTGGGCGCTACGGGCAAAACGACGTGCTCTCAGACGACAAGCTGGTGCCGGAAGGCATCGAAGGCCGGGTGCCCTATCGCGGTCGACTCGCCGACGTGACACATCAACTTGTTGGCGGATTACGGGCCGCAATGGGATACACCGGATCTCACGTGATCCCGCAGCTGCAGGACGCGAAGCTGGTGCGCATCACTGCTGCGGGACTGCGCGAATCGCACCCACACGACATTACGATCACTGCAGAAGCGCCCAACTACTTCGACCACTGATTCGGCTCGCGACACTACGACTCGCGGCGCCATGAAAGGACTCCCGTGCAAGACAGCGTAGAAATCGGTATGGGCCGACAGGCCAGGCGCACATTCGATCTCGCCGACATCGCGATCGTGCCGTCACGCCGGACACGGTCGTCGGCCGAGGTGTCGACGACCTGGCAGATCGACGCCTACCGTTTCGACATCCCACTGGTCGTTGACTCGTCGGACGCTATTGTCTCGCCGGAAGTTGCCGTGGCCATTGGTGCCAAGGGCGGGCTTGGTGTCATCAACGCCGAGGGGCTGTGGGCGCGACACGCCGATCCGCAGTCTGTCATCGACGAAATTGTGGCGGTCGCTACGGACTCGGAGAATCCAGACGATGTGACGACTGCGCTGCAGCGTGCTTACGCTGCGCCTATCGATGACGACCTGTTGGCCACCGCGATCACCACGATCAAGCAAGGCGGATCGACGGTGGCAGCGCGGGTCTCACCGCAGAATGCCGCAGACCTGGCGCCACGGCTCATTGCCGCCGGTGTAGAGCTGCTCGTCATCCAGGGCACTATCGTGTCCGCGGAGCACGTGCTGCGCGGCGGCGAGGCGCTGAACCTCAAGTCGTTCATCGCGAATCTCGATGTGCCGGTCATCGTGGGCGGCGCGACGAACTACCAGACTGCAACCCACTTGATGCGTACCGGCGCGGTGGGCGTCATCGTGGGCACCGGGGCTGGCATCTCCTCGACCACCGACGAGGTGCTGGGTATCGCGGTGCCGATGGCGACTGCGATCGTCGATGCCGCCGCAGCCAGACGTGACTACCTCGATGAGACCGGCGGGCGCTACGTGCATGTCATCGCGGCGGGCGATATTTCGACCAGCGCAGATATTGCCAAGGCCATCGCCTGCGGCGCGGACGCCGTCATGCTGGGGGAACCATTCGCGGCATGCGATCTGTCGCCCGCGAAGGGCTGGTACTGGCCCCATTCAGCGTCGCACCCGGTGCTGCCCCGTGGATTGGCGCTACCCTGCGGCTTAGCCGACGCCTCCCTTGATGAGCTGTTGTTCGGGCCGGCGCGCGGTGCGGAAGGCCGTACCAACCTGTTCGGCGCCCTCAAACGTGCGATGGCGAAAGCCGGATACTCCAACGTGAAAGAGTTCCAAAAAGTCGGGTTGATCGTCGCATAGATGGACAGACCCCAGTCGCCGGCCGCGCCGACCAGCATGCAGGTGCTTGACTCGGGCGACCCTGCCGATTCGCTGATCGCGGCGCTCGACGTGGGCGGCACCGTGATCAAGGCGGGGCTTGTCGCTCGTGACGGGACCGTGCACCATAGTGAGCGGCACGCCACGTCGGTTCGCCGCGGACCCGAAGCGCTCATCGAATCGATACTGACCATCGCCGAGAACCTTGCGCGGCACCAGTCCGTGCGTGCCGTTGGCCTAGGTGTGCCAGGAATCGTCGATTCGGCAGCCGGGGTGGCGCACTACGCCGCCAACCTTGGTTGGAAGGACGTTCCGTTCACCGCGCTGCTGCAGGATCGCCTCGGTATACCCGCTGTGCTCGGCCACGATGTGCGAAACGGCGCGCTCGCAGAGGCCAGGCTCGGGGCCGGGATTGGTATCGCCTCGGTGTATTTCCTGGCGATCGGCACCGGGGTTGCCGGCGGCCAGGTCAGCGGCGGAATCGTCGACGATGGGTCGTCTGGACAGGCCGGGGAGATTGGACATCTAGTGGTGCGCCCGCGCGGGCCGCATTGCGGATGCGGTAACCGCGGCTGCCTGGAGGCGATCGCGTCCGCCTCGCGTATTGCCGCGACGTACCGGCGCCGGTCCAGGAAGCGAGGCAGCGCCGCTGACGTCGCACGGCTGGTAGAGGCTGGGGACGAGATAGCAAACGCGGTGTGGAGTGAGGCGGTCGCTGCGCTGGCTGATGCGCTCGCGGCCCAGGTGGTGTTGGCCGATCCAGGGTGCATCGTGATTGGCGGCGGGTTGTCGCTCGCTGGGCCGACGCTGTTCGACCCGCTTCGCGAAGCGCTGCCCAGCAGGTTGACGTTCCGTTCCGCTCCGCCGATCATGCCTGCCAAGTTGGGCGATCGCGCCGGCATGGTGGGCGCGGCGCTGCGAACCTGGGATGCTCTGGCATGACGGATTGTGTAATAGAAAGAGGATCGGATTGTGGCTGAGACAGGAACACCCGCGGAGGCGCCTTCGGGTTCGGCATTGCTGCTGACCGGGGCGAAGGTTGTCACTCCAGAGGCCGTACTCGACGAGGGCGTGGTGTTGGTCGCCGACGGCCGTATCGTCGCCGTTCTTGACGTGGAAAGCGACAAGACTCGGCTTGGTCCACTGGCGCAGAGCATTGTGCGTGGCGCCGAGCGGGTGGAACTCGGTGGCGGCTACATCGTCCCGGGTTTGATCGATCTGCATGTGCACGGCGCCGCCACTTATTCCTACGACGATGGTGCGGAGGCGATTGCTGCGGCAGTAGCCGCGCATCGGCGCCACGGAACCACCTCCACCATGGTGTCGCTGATCACCGGCGCACCGGACAAAATGGTCCGCTCCATCCAGGGCGCGGTAGCGGCAGCGGCCGACGACCCGCGAATCCTGGGAATTCACCTCGAGGGCCCGTTCCTGGCTGATTCTCGCCGCGGCGCGCACGATCCGACCAAGCTGCTGGCGCCCGATACCGCTCTTTTCGACACGTTCCTGGCTGCCGGCGACGGGCTTCTCCGCATGATCACTGCCGCGCCGGAACTACCCGGCGGCATGGATCTTGTGCGCGCGGTGGTGTCGAGCGGTGTGCATTATGCGGTCGGACATTGCGACGCCGACTATGCCCAAGCCGCCGCGGCTTTCGACGCCGGCGCGGATATCGTGACACACGCATTCAATGCGATGCGGCCGCTGCACCACCGTGATCCTGGCGTCATCGCCGCGGCCCGCGATGCCGGCGCGGTCCTCGAGGCCATCAACGACGGAGTGCACCTGCATGACGCCACCGTGCGGCTGCTGCATTCGATCGCCCCGGACAAGCTGGCGTTGATCACCGACGCGATGGCCGCCTCCTGCGCCCATGACGGCCACTACATGCTCGGCACATTGGATGTCGACGTGGTGGACGGCGTGGCCCGGCTGACGGAAGGCGGGTCGATCGCCGGATCAACGCTCACGATGGATCGCGCGCTGCGCCGCGCGGTGACGGAGGTCGGGTTGGACATTGTCGATGCGGTGGGCGCGGCGACGAGAGTGCCGGCCCGGTTCTTGGGTCTCGAGCGGCAAATTGGCGCGGTGCAGCCCGGGATGGTTGCCGACCTGGTGCTGCTTGACGGCGCATGGGGCGTTCGTGCGATATTGCTGGCGGGTGAATGGGGCGACGAACGGCGGCCTTGAAGTACCGCAGCGACTGGCTGACTTGCTGGTTGGCTGACTGACTGGCTGACTGGCTGACTGACTGGCTGACTACGACGCTGAGAATGACACTAAGAACCGTCCGATTGTAAAAGGGAGATCCACGGCTGTGACTGATGTGACTGATGCGGCTGCTGCCGCTGCCGCGTTGCGTCGACCGGTGCTGGTCGTCGATTTTGGCGCGCAGTACGCGCAACTCATCGCCCGTCGTGTCCGCGAAGCGAACCTCTATTCGGAAATCGTGCCATCCTCGATGCCGCTGGCGGAGATGCTCGCGAAGAACCCTGCTGCAGTCGTGCTTTCCGGCGGGCCGTCCAGCGTCTACGCCGTCGGTGCGCCGGCCATCGACCCGGCACTCTTCGACGCGGGAGTGCCGGTTCTCGGGATCTGCTACGGCTTCCAGGCGATGACGACTGCCTTGGGCGGGCGCGTCCGACAGACCGGTCGCAGCGAGTACGGCGCCACCGAGCTGACGGTCGGCAGCGCTGGTTCGGTGTTATTAGGTGACACCGCGAATTGCTTCACCGTGTGGATGAGTCACGGAGACTCGGTTGATGAGGCGCCAGACGGATTCACCGTGACAGCGTCGACTGAGCACACCCCGGTCGCCGCATTCGAGGACCGGGGGCGCCGCCTAGCCGGAGTCCAGTTCCATCCCGAGGTGCTGCATACCGAGAACGGGCAGCAGATTCTTCAGCATTTCCTCTATGACATTGCCGGTCTTGTGCCGGAGTGGACTGCGGCGAATATCCTCGCCGAGCAGGTTGACCTAGTCCGCGCCCAGATCGGCGGCGCAAAAGTGATCTGCGGCCTGTCCGGTGGAGTCGACTCGGCCGTAGCGGCGGCGCTCGTGCATCGGGCGGTTGGCGATCAACTCATCTGCGTGTTCGTGGACCACGGTTTGCTTCGTGCGGGTGAGCGGGAACAGGTCGAACGGGACTATGTAGCAGCGACCGGTATCCGACTAGTGACCGTCGATGTCGCGGACATCTTCCTGTCGGCACTTTCCGGAGTGACGGAACCAGAGACCAAACGGAAGATCATCGGCCGCGAATTTATTCGGGCGTTCGAGCGGGCCGCCGCCGATCTGGTTGCTGAAGAAGCGGGCCACGAGCCGGTGAAGTTCCTGGTGCAGGGCACGCTCTACCCTGACGTGGTCGAATCCGGCGGAGGCACGGGAACCGCCACCATCAAGTCGCACCATAACGTGGGTGGTTTACCGGATGATCTGCAGTTTGAACTGGTCGAGCCGCTGCGCGCGCTTTTCAAGGACGAGGTCCGGCTACTCGGCGCGGAGCTGGGGCTACCGGCGGAGATCGTGTCCCGACACCCGTTTCCTGGGCCTGGCCTGGGCGTACGGATCATTGGCGAGGTGACCGCAGAGCGCCTGGAAATCCTGCGCGCAGCCGATGCGATCGTCCGAGAAGAAATGACGGCCGCCGGCGTCGACGCGGAAATCTGGCAGTGCCCGGTGGTGCTGCTGGCCGATGTACACACCGTGGGCGTCAAGGGGGACGGCCGCGCCTATGGCATGCCTATCGTGCTGCGACCCGTCACCAGCGAAGATGCCATGACGGCCGATTGGGCTCGGCTGTCGGATGTGCTGCTATCGAAGATCGCGAATCGGGTCACCGGCGAGGTGGACGAGATCACCCGAGTCGTACTTGACGTGACGAGTAAGCCGCCGGGCACCATCGAGTGGGAGTAGGCGGGCTCACCGGCTCCGGCCTCGACGTGGCAGCGAGCTCACGATAAGACCGAGCCCGGTCAGAGCGACCACACCGGCAGCCGCCCACGGCAATAGGTGGGGAATTAGCCACCAGGTGTCGCCGCTGATGCCGATTGCCGCGATAGCTAGCAGTACAAAGGCGGCGATCAACGCGACGATATCGGTAGACCGTCGCTTTCCGCCGGTGCTGGACGCAGAGTGTGTGCTGGAATTAGCCATTGGTGGCGAGTACCGCCCGTCCTGCATTGCTGTGGATGGTGATGTCGATCGTGCCGTGTCGTCCGTCTCCCGGCCGCTCGACGTGGACTTGTGTGCGGACGCCGCTGGCAGTGCGGTCGAGGCACCGAACTACGCCGACCGTTGCGGAGCACTGTGCCTGCACGGCGACACCGGCGGGTAGCAGCACGGAGACCTGACCACCGCCGATGGTTACGTTGGTGTGCACCGTCTGACCTGGCGGGATGGTGAGGTTTGACAGGTCGAGCTCGGCGTCCCCTGCGTTCCAGTAGTAGGAGCCCGCCACTTCGGTGGTGGATGGCGGCATCCAGTTGTGCTGGCCGAAGCCGCTTGTTCCCGATAAACCCGATACTGATAGAGCGAGAGTCAGCACCGCAAGAAACACCCCGGGGCCGATCAACATTCGGCTACCGCGGCCACGCAGCGCGGCGAATGTGAGCCCTACAGCGAGAACTCCGAGGCCGATTCCGGTGACGGCAGACCACCGGAGATCCCACCATCCGGCAGAGACTCCGGCCGACATCATGCTGCCCACGATCAACGTCAGACCGAGAGTTATCCGGGCAATGATGCTGCCGCGACCCCGCGCGACTTCTGAGTCAGCGGTGTTCGAATCGATATTCGCATCGCCGGGCAATGGGGACGGCTCCGGCAGATCCCACGCGAACGGCGCGGCACCGAGTGGGTCCCAGGCTGGCGGTGTGCGTTCCGAAGCGAAGAGATCCTCGGGTGATGGCGGGGTGTCGTGGTTGTGCTCGCCGTCGCCGGAGTCCGCATTGTCGCCGGAGTGTGTAGCTGCTCCGGTTTCGTCAGGAGCGGTGTGATTGCTGGTCGGCTCGGTGGATCGGTCGGAGGCGCGGCCGGTCTCGTCGTCCGTGGCCTGGCTGCTCTTCGGCAGGTTGTTGTCGAACCACGAGCCGGCCCGGTCGCCAAAGTCACGTCCCCACCGCGACGCCCGCGTGGCGAGATCGTCAGTCCAATTGTTGCCGGCACCGTCGCGCGGCCCAACGCGCCCACGTTGGCTGAGAACCACTGCGAGAATGATCGCTCCGACTACCACCGGCCAGAATGGAATCCCCCAGGAGAATACGGACCCCACACTGCCGAGGCCGACGATGATCAGCAGGAGCGTCAGCGCCGGTGATGTCGACGACTTCCCTTTGCCGACAAGCGCTTCGAGGGCTGATACTTCATCAGCGCCATTGTCAGCGTCATCGCGCATTAATAGCCAGCCGGCGCAGTAAATCAGCACACCCGAGCCGCCGAACAATGCCATCACCACAAAGGCGACCCGGATCAGGACCGGGTCGATGTTCCATGCACGGCCTAGCCCGCCTGCGACACCGCCGAGTTTGCGGTCGGTGCGGGACCGGCGCGGTAGCGGCCACCAAGTGTGGGTTCCTTCGTCGGCTTTCATGTTTGTGACATTGCCGCACCGAGGCTTCCGCCACCATCCGGGAGCACCCTGATTTCCGTAATCAGGGTGACCCCTGATCCGCTTCGGCCGCCGCAGTGTGACGCTATGAGGTATGACGTCACCCGCACCGAAGCCAGACGATGGTCGCAGCTCTGTGCTGACGACGATCGACGGTGTGCCGCAGTTGATGCGACCGGCGGACGATCGGATACTTGCCGGAGTCGCCGCTGGAGTCGCACAGCACCTGAATGTCCCAGTAGTCGTGGTGCGCGCGGTGTTTGTGGTGTTGGGACTCTTAGCCGGGGCAGGCGTGGTTGCCTACGCGTTGTTGTGGGTTTTCGTGCCGCAGACGAGTGAGTCGAGCTGGTCGTCTCCTGCTGGAACATCGGTGCGGACACCGTCTGGAGCGCTGGCACCGACACCCTCTCCGGCCAGTGAGGTCGGCTCCGCTGCAGCGCAACGTCGGCTGGCGTTTGGCATTGTGGCGCTCGGTATCGCGGCTGCTATTGGTGCGCTCTCACTCGGCATCGGGCAGTGGATGGGTGCGGTGGTCGGGCCGATGATGATAGTTGCGGTCGGCGCCGCATTCATCTGGCGTGAAGCCGACGATTCACAGCGGCAACGCTGGCGCACCACCGCTGCAGGATTCGCGCGGCCCAAGCGAGGCGTGTGGTGGCGGGTATCTTGCGGCATCGTGCTCGTGGTTGGTGGTCTCGCCGTTTTCGCAGTTGCCCAGGTGGATGTCGCCTCGGCCCGTTCTGCCGTGGTCGCGGTGGTGCTTACCCTGGTCGGTGTCGCCGTGATTGCTATCCCATGGCTCGTGAAACTCGTGCGTGAATTGACCGACGAACGACGAGGGCGCCTTAGGGAGGCCGAGAAGGCCGAGGTGGCAGCGCATTTGCATGATTCCGTGCTGCAGACCCTGGCGCTTATCCAGCGACAACCGCACGATGCCCGCGAAGTACAGCGCCTGGCACGAGCGCAGGAGCGTGACCTTCGAGCCTGGCTGTACGGTCCCGCCGGGTACACCATTCGCGGCACGGATAAGCATGCTCACGATCACCCCGGAACCTGGATCACCGGGCACGGACAGGCATCGACGGGAACATCGTCATACCTAGATGGCGACCACAGAGTGTTGGAGAGTTGCGCGGCGGCGCTGGCTCGGGCGGCGGCGGAGGTTGAGGACACCTACGCAGTGGATATTGCTCCAGTGATCGTTGGAGATGCGCCACTCACTGAGCAGACCGCAGCCCTGATCGCGGCTGCCCGCGAGGCGATGGTCAATGCCGCGAAACACGCCGGGGTTCAGGACATCAGCGTGTACGCGGAATTCGAAAGCGCCCGCGCCTCCGTATTTGTTCGCGACCGCGGCTGCGGATTTGACCCGGAGGCGGTAGCCGAGGACAGGCGTGGCGTCAGCCAGTCGATTCGGGGGAGGATGGAACGATACGGCGGGCGGGCCGACGTGCGGACCAAGCCAGGCAGCGGTACCGAGTGGGCGCTCACTATGACGGCGCCGGTAGGCGGAATAAGCCGACCCGACGCGGACTAGTAGACATGGGTTCGCTGACACGGGGCAACCGAGCTGCCAAAATGAGTGGTACTACCGGGCGGATCAGAGGGGGAGTCGACAACCATGACGCAGCCGTTGCGAGTGTTTCTGGTCGACGATCACGCACTGTTCCGCGCGGGTGTGAAGGCCGAGCTCGCCGATCTTGCCGATGAGCGGATCACCGTTGTCGGCGAGGCCGGATCCGTCGAAGAGGCGATCACGCGCATCAGTGCCGACCCGCCGGATGTGGTGCTGCTAGACGTACACATGCCGGATGGCGGCGGACGCGCCGTGCTCGAACATCTACACGGCACCTTTCCGAATGTCGTGTTTCTGGCGCTGTCGGTGTCTGACGCGGCCGACGACGTGATTGGCGTCATTCGTGGCGGTGCGCGTGGGTACGTGACGAAGACTATTTCTGGCCGAGACCTGGCTGACGCCGTCGTTCGAGTGGCAGCCGGCGACGCGGTGTTCTCGCCACGGCTGGCAGGTTTCGTTCTCGATGCGTTCGCCGAGCGGCCGGATACGCCGCCCGTTGCCGACCCGGAACTCGATGTACTCTCGCCGCGCGAACGCGAGGTCCTCACGCTGCTTGCGCGCGGTTACACCTATAAAGAAATCGCCGCGGAACTCTTCATTTCAGTGAAAACCGTAGAGTCGCACGTGTCCGCGGTGCTGCGCAAAACCCAGATGTCCAACCGGCATGCGTTGTCGCGGTGGGCGGCTGAGCGGCGACTGGTGTAGCCGCACGCTGCTCGTGCCGTTCCTCGCGCAGCGCTACCCCAGCACCTTCTCGAATGCCTTTTCGATCACTCCGTACCCCGCCTCGGTCGGGTGGATATCCGTCGCGAACGGGCTATTCGGATTCGACGAGCAGAAGTAGATGAGGTTTTCGCAGTCGAAATTAGTGGCATGTTGGACATTGATCGGCCCGAATGCATCGGCGACGCGCGCGCCGTTCAACAGCGCCGTTAGGCCGATCGTGGCGTCCAGCGCGACCGCAGCGATATTCGAAGCCGGGACCATGTGCGCCAATGGGTTGTATGGCGTCAGGACCACGATAGTGGCCTTCGGTGCCGCATGTCGGAGGTCACTAAGAATCGTGGTGAGGTTGTTGTGCACTGTTTTTAGCATTGACTTCAGCGCGGCGCAGGTCGGGTCTGTTGCGCATGATGGTGCCTTCGTCAGCATGTTCAACGCATCGTTGGATCCGATCGACAGCGTAATCACGCCGCGTTCCGCTTGGTGATCGGCGAGGAAACCTGTCGCCGCAGCAAGCTGGGGGGTCGCCACATTGTGTTCGTTGTGCAGCGGCAGCGGCAGCGTCGCCCCCGCCGGCACCACAGCTGGGAGTGGGCCTACGAGCCAGGGACAGCCGCCGTCGATCATGGAGGTAGTCGTTTCACCTGGGCAAGCAAAGTTCGTAGTACCAGTTGAACCAGCCAGAATTGAGTCGCTGGCCAGCTCGTCGGCGTATCCCTTGAAGATGGATATATCCGGCGAGGAACTTGATGAATAGGCGGCAACGTTCGCGTCCGAGTACCCGAATCCGAGAGAATCGCCGAGCGACAGAAGATACTTGTACGGGGCTGGATGCCACCACCCTCCCCAGCTCGGAGCAGGTGACGTCGCTGGAGCAGGCGTCGCCGCCGATGCCGACGGGACGGCCGCCAACGGTGCCACCAGCGCGAGGACTGCAATAGCACTAAATTTTGACCAGCGGAATTTTGACCAGTGGGGAGCGCGCATAGCGGAGCCTTCCGGTTTTCGGTCCGGGAGCGCCAGGCCCCACCTGGCTCCGGCGGCGGGGCACAAGAGTGACTGTAAGCCCAGGCGAGGAGCATCAATACCGCTATTTAGGCGAATACACTCCGCGCAGTATTCGCTTCTGCACGGTCGAAATGACGATTAGTAGATCTCGGTGGAGGGATAACCTGCCAACTCCAGAAGTAGGGTGCACCAGTGCGGCGAGCAAGATCAGACGAAACGAACTCGCATCGCGGCTCGGCAGCGGAATCAGCATTTGAAGTTGGATACCTGCTGACCCGTCGTTGCTGACGAAACAGCCAACGGTGGCGACGCGGACCTGCGCCTGCATCCGATGGGAGCCTATAGCCGCCGTCGTTGTTGTTTCGTATTCCGCCCGCGGGGTGTGGTCTGCGGGACGGTCATGGCGGTCATGCCCGGGTGGCAGCCAGGTGGCGATGCTTGGCGCGTACACAGTGGAGCGTCCGACGCTGAAAAGGTCAGCCAATTCGCTCCGCGGGCCGGAGGTGATAGACCCCGTCCGGGTAGGGGCGGTAGGCCCAATGTGCTGGGCCGCGGACGATGGCATCGTAGGAAGCATCAGCGGTCTGCACGGGCCTGGCCCACTGCGGAAAGGCGCCGACGTGCGACGCGCAACGACGAATCATCCCCGGCCGCGGTCTGGGGGACCGGTCATCTCCTCTGCGGTGCAGATGGTCTGGCCTCCTGCGGCGGCCGCGACAGGCGGGTATCGGCCATGCCGATAGCGATACTTGCCGCGTTGGTGAGTGCATTCTGCTTCGCGCTGGCGGCTGCGCTGCAGCAACGAGAGGTATTGAAGGTCAGCGGCCCCGGAATGGCCGATCCCCGGCTGCTTGGCAGACTTGGCCGGCGTCCGTGGTGGTGGGCCGGCGTGGGGTTCGACATCTTGTCCATGGCACTACATGTGGCCGCCTTGTCGTTTGCGACGCTGGCGGTGGTGCAGCCACTCGGCGTCATGGGCATCGTGTTCCGCTGTTCCGCTGGTCGCGCTGTTCCGCTGGTCGCGCTGTTGCGGCACCAGCGGATACGCCGGCCGGACGTCGTAGCGGTCGCGGCGGTCTCGGTCGGCCTGAGCTTGCTGCTGTCGACTCTGTCGACAGCCTCTATTTCGCAGACATTTTCATCGCTGGCCGTAGTGGTTTGCGCGGCACTGGCGCTGACGATCATGGCGCTGGTCACCCTTTTCGCCCATTTCCACCCGGGCCGTCCACGAGCCATCCTGCTGGCAGTGGGCGCCGGGACAGCCTTCGGGATGACCGCCGTCCTGGTCCGCGCGCTGCTCCTGCTGGCCCGCCAACCTGGGACCGGTACGAGCATCGTCCTGGTGGCGTCCTGCTCCTGCAGAGTGCCTATCGCTGCGGCCATTTCGCGGCCTCGGTGGCTACGTCGACGGTGATGAACCCGGTAGTGGCAGTGCTTGCCGGGGGGATGCTATTGCGCGAGCCGCTTCCCACCACCCCCATCCAGCTGGTGGTCATTGCATCGGGTGTGCTGCTGATCTGCGGGGGTATTGCGCAGCTGGTCCACTCGCCTGCCGTGCTGAATCCGTCTCCGCCGCCGGAGACCGAACAATCCGGCGCTCTGCGGCCGTCCCGAGAGCCTGCTCGACCCGAGCGTCTGCACCCAATCGCCTATGAGGTCGTTGCGCAGCCCGGCCAGCACCTGCAGATCCGAAGCCACCGGATCAGTCCTTCCGATCCTGCTCTGTCCAGTCGTCGGGATCGGCAGGCAGTGCATTGAGGTACATCGTGGCCCTGAATCTATCGGGGTGAGACCCGACGCTGGCAGGTACTGGACCGGCAGTTCGTTCGCATACTGCTGCACGCCGGTCGCCGCCCTAAGGATTCCGGGTCTCCAAGGAAGGGGTCGGTGTGCATCGGCGGCGGCGACACCTCCGGCCCGATCATCGCCGACATCAAGGCCGCCGGGCGCAGGAGCTGCGGTGAGGGGTCGCTCTACCTCAACTCCGAACGGGCCTCCAGGGGCCTGAGGGCCGTTTCCGTCACCGTAGGAAGTTCGGCTGGCGGCCGGCCCCGACCGATGATTGACCCAGTCCTCGTGGGTGTGCTGCCGGGGGGTGTGGTGGTGGCGGTTTCTCAGCGGTTGGGCAGCGTGTCGAGCGATTGTGATCGTCGGGTGACCAGCTCGTTGTAGGTGCCGTCTCGTTCGGCCCAGCGGTGCATGAGCACACCCTGGACGAGGATCTGGTGGGGTGTCGGCTGGGTGGCCAGGAGTTCCATGACCTCGTCGAGGTAGGCAGCGAGCGGCAACGCTGCCGGGTTCACCTTCTCCTGTCCCGCGGTAGCCACCCCGGGCGGTACGAGTTCGGCGACTTCGATACCGGTTCCGGCGAGTTGGGCCCGCAAAGATTCCGTGTAGGCGTGCACCCCGGCTTTCGACGCGCCGTAGCTGGGCATGAGCGGGAACGGCAGATAGGCGATGCCCGAGGTTACCGTCACGATGGTTCCGGAGCCACGACCCAACAGGTGCGGGGTGAAGGCATCGATGACGCGGATCGTGCCGAGCAGGTTGGTGGCGATCGTCGTCTCGGTCGCGGCGAAATGCTCAGGGTCGCGGAGGTCTTCCACGAGCATCACCCCGGACATCGTGACGACGACATCCAGATCAGGGTGCGCCAAGAGCACTTCGTCTCGGGCCCGCCGGACCGTGTCCGGATCGGTGACGTCGATCTGGACGGTGTCCAGGCCCTCTTGCGGCTGCGGGTCGCGACCCCCGATGATGACGACGCTGCCGGCATCGACGAATCGCTGGGCAAGCCCGCGCCCGATTCCCGACGTTCCCCCGACGATCAAAACGGTGCGGTTGGTGATCTTCATGATGTTCTCCTCGTATTTCGGGTCAGTATTCGGATGGCCTGCAACCAGGTTCCCTCGGTCGCGCAAAGGGTGGAAGGTCCCCGCCGATCCGGGGAGTGGCAGGACCCCCTCCCGGATGCACGTGTCGTCGTAGAGTCCAGGTGATGAACGGCTACGAGGAATCGAATCGGCTGGGTGCCTACCTGCGTGCCCGCCGGGACCTGGTCACCCCTGAGCAAGCGGGTATTGCAGCCGGATTGCGCCGCCGCGTCCTGGGTTTGCGCCGCGAGGAAGTTGCAATGCTGGCGGGGATCAGCGCCGATTACTACCTGCGTCTGGAGCGTGGCCGTGACAAGAACCCCTCCGAGCAGGTGCTGGCGGCGTTGAGTCGTGTGCTGCGCCTGGACGAGGTCGAACATCGGTACCTGCTTGACCTCGCCAGGCCGTCGCGCCGGGCGCATCCGCGCCGACGCGTGGAACGGGTGCCCGCCCGGCTGCATCACCTGCTCGCGGCCGTCGGGGTGCCGGCGTTCCTCGAGGGTCGGGCCTTTGACGTGCTCGCTTCCAACCCACTGGCCGTTGCGCTTTCGCCTCGGTTGCGACCAGGTGAGAACCGGTTGCGGTCGCTGATGCTCGATCCCGAGGAACGTGAGTTTCACACCGACTGGGAGGGCGCTACCGCAGAGTTCGTCGGAGCGTTCCGCCAGTTGATCGGTGACGGCACCACCGATGAGCGCGTCGTCGAACTGGTCGGGGAGCTGTCGTTGGTCAGTGGGCGGTTTCGTGCGCTGTGGGCGCGGCACGACGTCCGCCAACTCGCCGGTGGTACCACCGTCGTGAATCACCCCGTGGTCGGTGAACTTCACCTTCACCGTGACAAGCTCCGGGTCGGTGAACTGATCCTCGTCCTGTACTACCCCGACAGCGGCAGCGGCAGCGCCGAAAAGCTGCAAATGCTCGCGTCTTTGGCTACACCCACCACAGATGACCGGTCGCCCCACGGCCACCAGGCAGCGGATGTGAGTCCAGGCGGCCCCGTCACCAAGGATTAGCGAAAGACCCAGACGACAGGCCTCAGCTGCTTGGCCGACCCGTTCGGCGAGCGGTGACCACTATCGGGTGCGGGGACGGCCTTGCCACCACCGGTGACCGATCGCGTTACGGGCGTGGCTGACACGTGCCTCTGCGGGCAGTGTTGGGCGGAAGTCATCGTGATTCGCCTTGTCGATACGTACGTGCTGACGTACGCTAGGCGTGGAGGTGGACGCTATGGCAACGGTACGTGCAACGACGGCCCGGGCGAACTTGTACCGGCTCATCGACCAGGT
>JBDTAR010000010.1:0-4849 GCA_039924545.1 Nakamurella sp.
CAGAGGAAGTGAGATGGCCACTGTCGAACACGCCCGCCGAGGAATCAACACATGCCCACCCCAGATGAGATCTCCGAAGGCCTGATCCGCCAACTCTCCGAGGTCGTGAGTCTGGCGCAACTCTCTAGCGTTGCGCCAGACTCACAACCCACAGAGGAAGTGAGATGGCAACTGTCGAACACGCACGCCGAGGAATCAACACATGCCCACCCCAGATGAGATCTCCGAAGGCCTGATCCGCCAACTCTCCGAGGTCGTGAGCCTGGCGCAACTCTCTAGCGTTGCGCCAGACTCACAACCGGTGTTAGCGGCGGACCAGGCAGTAGAACTGCGCACGATCTTCCGCGCGCAGGCGACCTCTCGGCAGATCGACCTGGCGGCCAGACGGATGCAGGCCGCTGGTCGCGGCTATTACACGATCGGCTCAGCAGGGCACGAGTCGAACGCCGCAGTGGCGGCAATCCTGCGCCCTACCGACCCTGCGCTGCTGCACTATCGTTCCGGCGGCTTCTACGTGCGCCGCGCGTGGCAACGCTCCGGGATCGACCCGATCGCCGACATACTCGCCGGAGTCGCTGCCGACGCGTCCGAGCCCATCGCCGGGGGGCGTCATAAGGTTTTCGGGCGGCACGAAATAGCCGTTATCCCGCAAACATCGACGATTGCCTCTCATCTGCCCCGCGCAGTCGGCGTCGCCTTCGCCATCGACCGCGCCAAGAAGCTCGGCATCGATTCGGCATGGCCCGCTGACGCGCTCGCAGTCACGAGCCTCGGCGACGCGTCGGCAAACCATTCCACCGCCGTCGGCGCGATCAACGCCGCGCTGTGGTGCCGTTACGCTGGCCTGCCGATGCCATTGCTGATCGTGTGCGAGGACAACGGTCTGGGCATTTCGGTGCAGACCCCGAAGGGCTGGACCGCAGCTAACTATTCCACACGTCCAGGGCTGCAATATTTCTCGGCCGACGGCGCCGATCCGATCGATATGCTGCAGACTGCGGCGGCCGCCGCGCAGCACGTCCGCACCAAACGTTCCCCCGCGTTTCTGCACATTCAAACGACCCGCCTCTATGGGCATGCCGGCTCCGACGTGGAGGGCGCCTACCGCACGCCGGAGGCCATCGCCGCTGGCGAGGGCCTCGACCCGCTCATTGGCACCGCCCGAACCCTGGTCGCTGCTGGCCTCGCTACGGCTGTCGATCTTGCCGCGGAATTCGCGGAAATCGGCGCCGACGTCGCAGAACATGCGGCGAAAGCCCTGGTCTCTACACCCCTGACCACGCTGGCCGAAATCACCGCCCCGCTTGCCCCACACGACCCAGAAGCCATCGCCGCACAAGTGGTTTCAGCGCCGGCACCGACGGACGCCGGCCAGGCGCTGACTGTGGCGCTGTCTATCAACCGCGCGCTACGCGACGAAATGGTGCATCGCCCCGAGATGCTGCTATTCGGCGAGGATGTCGGTCACAAGGGCGGCGTGTACGGAGTGACTCGCGGATTACAAAACGTCGCCGGCCGCGCAAGGGTTTTCGACACGTTGCTGGACGAGCAGACCATCCTCGGCCTCGCACTCGGCACCGCAGTCACCGGATTCCTGCCCGTTCCGGAGATCCAGTACCTCGCCTATCTGCACAACGCCGAAGACCAGTTGCGCGGGGAAGCCGCGACGCTGCAGTTCTTCTCGAACGGCCAGTACCGCAACGGCATGGTGGTACGTATCGCAAGCTACGGCTACCAGAAGGGCTTCGGCGGCCATTTCCACAACGATGACTCGATCGCTGTGCTGCGCGATATCCCGGGTCTAGTAATTGCCTCCCCGTCTCGCGGCGACGACGCCGCAGCCATGATGCGCACCTGCCTTGCCGCCGCATCCGCCGACGGCACGGTCTGCGCATTTCTCGAGCCTATCGCGCTGTACCACACTCGCGACCTCTACACCGAGGGCGACAATGCTTGGCTCGCCCCGTATCCCGCGCCGAAAGCGCACATTCCGATCGGCTCCGCCCGCACCTACAGCAGCACCGACACCAGCGACTCCGACACCAGCGACACCTCAGTCGGCAGCACGAATAGCGGCCCCGGAGCCCCCGAAGATCTCACAATCCTCACGTTTGGCAATGGGGTGCCGCTCAGCCTGCGCGCCGCCCGTCGCCTAGCAGGCGGGACCGCGGACAGCGCAATCCGCTGTCGCATTGTCGATCTCCGATGGCTGTCACCGCTCCCCCTCGAAGACATGCTGCGCGAAGCAAATGTGACCGGGAAGGTGCTGGTGGTCGACGAAACTCGGCACACCGGCGGCGTCGGTGAAGGCGTCGTCACGGCTCTGGTCGAGGCTGGCTTCACCGGCAGCATCCGTCGAGTGTCCAGCGCCGACTCATTCATCCCGTTGGGCCTAGCTGCCAACTTGGTGCTTGTGTCCGAGGATGACGTCATACATGCTGCTAGAGCTCTTGCTACTTCTTGTGCGAGCGCTTCTCCCGCACCCGCACGTTGACCCGCACCGGCGACCCGGTGAAGTCGAAGTCCTCCCGCAGACGGCGTTCGATGAATCGCCGATAGCCGGCCTCCAAGAAGCCCGTGGTGAACAGCACGAATGTCGGCGGGCGGGTCGCGGCCTGGGTCGCGAACAACACCTTGGGCTGGCGCCCGCCGCGCACCGGCGGCGGGGTAGCCGAGATCAGCGCCTTCAGCCAGGTGTTGAGTCGACCGGTGCCGATCCGCTTGTCCCACGATTCGAGCGCGGTCCGCAGCGCCGGCGCGAGCCGGTGCACACCGCGACCGGTGGTCGCCGAAATATTCACGCGCTGGGCCCATGGAACCCGAGCAAGATCGCGTTCCAGTTCGTGATTGCTTTCGGCTCGGCGATCCGCGTCCACGAGGTCGGCCTTGTTCATCGCAATCACTAGCGCCCTGCCAGACTCAATCACCATGGTCACCACCCGCTGATCCTGCTCAGCCATTGGCTGCGCGCTGTCCACCAGGACCACGGCGACTTCCGCCGCCTCCAACGCGTTATGGGTGCGCAAGGAGGCGTAGTACTCAGTGCCGGACGCAGTGAAAACTTTCCGGCGCAGCCCGGCGGTGTCGATAAACCGCCACGTCTCGCCGTCCAACTCGACCAGTGAGTCCACCGGATCGACGGTAGTGCCAGCGACTTCGTGCACCACGGAACGCATCTCGCCTGTCAACTTATTGAGCAGCGAGGACTTGCCGACATTCGGCTTACCCAGCAGCGCGACGCGTCGAGGACCGCCAAACACGCCGATACGTTCGCGGGGCGCGTCGGGTATCGCCGCCATAATCAGGTCGAGCAAATCGCCCGATCCACGCCCGTGCAGCGCCGACACCGCGTACGGCTCGCCCAGCCCGAGTGACCACAGCGACGCCGCATCAGTCTCGGCGCGGCTGTCATCGACCTTGTTGGCCACCAACAGCACCGGGACCGTTGAACGGCGCAGCACCGCCGCCATCTTCTCGTCGGTCTGCGTGGCGCCGACCATCGCGTCGACCACCATCACCACCACGTCTGCGGTTTCCATTGCGCGCTCTGCTTGCGCGGCAATCGAGGCGGCCATGCCTTTCGCGCGCGGTTCCCAGCCGCCGGTGTCCACGACGGAGAAGGTGCGCCCGTTCCACAAGCCGTCGTAGGAGACGCGGTCGCGCGTGACGCCAGGAATGTCCTGCACCACGGCTTCGCGCCGCCCAATGAGCCGGTTAACGAGTGTCGACTTACCGACGTTCGGTCGACCGACGACCGCCACCGTGTATGACGCAGCCCCGGCCGATGCCCCATCGGAGCCGTCGGGGTCGCTTTCGACGTCGGTATCTTCCCAGCCGGCGAACTCATCCTCATCGGACCAGGTGCCGTCGACTTCCCAGCCGCCATCCAGCAGCTCAGCATCACCTGCTGCACCAGCACCTGAAGGTCCGGCGCCCGCGGAACCGCTGTTCTCGCCCATATTCCTATTGCCCGTCATGCTCGTCTCCAGCCCCGCCCGAATCGCTGGCGATATTTCGTCTGAGTGGCAAGGCCCCGGTCGAGATCGGCTACCAGCCGCGACAAGCGCACTTGGATTTCGGCCGTCGCCGAGTTGACCGCGGTGCGTCCTACGCCTCGCGGGATATCTAACGCCTCGCCGACCAGCGCATACACCCGTGGTCGGAACCGCTTTAGCAGCCTACCGGTCGGCTTCGCGGTGCCGCGAAGTGCAACTGGCACCACTGTGGCTCCCGACCGGGCTGCCAACCACCCGGCGCCCTGGAACACGTCGGCGACAGATCCGTCGGTGCGTTGTCCCTCGGGGAAGATTCCTATGACGCCACCGGCTTTCAGCTGCGCGAGCGCGGCCAGGAGCACCCGCCGTTGCGGGGCCGCCCGATCAATAGCGTATTGGCCGACCGTGCGCAGCAGCCAGCCGAGCGGCCCAACCAGCACCTCGGCCTTCACCAGGAAAGAGGTGCGGCGTGGCAACCTGCCGAACAGGATCGGCCCATCGGCGAACGTGGTGTGGTTGGCAACGATTACCAGCGACCCGGTGGGTGGGATGTGTTCCTCGCCGCGAATCGTCATGCGATACATCAGATGAGATAGCGCGATGCCCGTGCGTCGGCCGCGGTCCACGTTGCGCGGGCGACGGCCAACAGGCACCGGGTCGTCTTGTCCATGCAGATGGAACCAGGTCACCGGCAGCGAACCGGTTCGCGCCGTCGAGGCGGCCGGGCAGCACTGCGCAGCAGTCAACATGCCGGGCGCAGGCGCAGTGAGGCCACGCTGCGCCGCAATGGCCAGTACCGCCTCGACGGTTTCGTCGATGGACAGTGCCGTGGAATCCACCAGCACGGCATCTGC
>JBDTAR010000011.1:0-14622 GCA_039924545.1 Nakamurella sp.
GGAGACTGCGTGGGGAACGACAGAGGGACTAGCCCTCCAGCGCGTCCCGAATGGGCAGCATCTTGATCTGCGCCTCCCGTGCCTCGACCTCAGAATCAGACCCCGCGACGATTCCACACCCGGCCATCATCGTCACCGACTTCCCGGACACTTGTGCGCACCGCAGCGCAATGGCGAAGTCACCGTCACCGCGGGTGTCCAACCATCCGACGGGCGCCGCGTATCGACCTCGTGGTGCGCGCTCCAGTTCGGCGATCATCCCGAGCGCCACATCCGACGGGGTGCCGCCAACTGCGGCCGTTGGATGAAGCAAGGCGGCGAGATCCAGTGCGGTGGGTGCGGTCTCGATCGGAGACGTAAGTTCGCCGGAGATGTCAGTCGCCAGGTGCGTCAGATTCGCCAGCTCCAGCACAGAGGGGGCAGCGGGAACGTGCAGCGACGAGGTGAGCGGGGCCAGCGCGTTGGCGACGGACTCCGCCGCGAACCGGTGCTCGGCGAGGTCTTTGGCGCTCGCCATGAGATCTGCGGCGACCCGATGCATTCCAGCCGGAGAATCGGGAATGACGCGATCTGCCGCGAAACTCCTTTCTGGCCAAGCTGTTCCGGCCAGGACGCGGGACGAAACGTGGCGACCGCGTCGATGTAGCAGCATCTCCGGGCTGGCCCCAACGAGTCCGTCGACGGCGAAAATCGAGCAGCTCGGATACCGCGACGCCAACCGGCTCAACAGGAATCTCTCGTCCACCGCGGACTCGGTGGTGGCCGAAAGGCCGTGCGCCAGGACGACTTTCGCGGCAATGCCGGCATCGATCCGCGATACCGCCACATTGACGGCGGCCATGAAATCAGTAGTCGACAACTCCGTATCGGAATAGCGCACCTGACCGGGGCCGGTCACCGGAAGCGGACGGACGTCTAGATTGTCCGGAACGTTCGCGGTGACCGAGCCCATCGAAGCACCTGATCCGACCGCAGTAGCCGCGTCCTCGGCCGAGCCCGTGATCCTCGTCATAAACGTTTGTCCGGTTCGGCGGCTCACCGAGACCTGCGGGATGACGGCGACTGATTCGTCGCCCGCTGCGAACCCCAACGACACAAAGCAGACCGGGCCACTGCCGGGCAATTGAACCGAGTCGTCTACGTCAATCTCAGCGACCCGGGCCTCGAACCAGCGCGAGATCTGTTCGGCGGCATCTGCGCTGGTGACGCGCAATGTCGCGAACGATCCCCAACCGACGACTCCGTCGCCGCCGGTCACGAACGACAGTCCGCCAGTCGGCGATGGGAGGAGCGTCAGGAGATCGTTGAGGTAGCCCGGAAGGCGCCACGGGGCGGTGACACACCGGGCCGCAGCGGTGGCAAGCCTGGGTTCGGCGGGGGAAGACACGGACACGCCGTCCAAGGGTAGTCGGCATTCCACCCGCATCTACCCGGGTGTCGGAAAGACGGGTGTCGCAAAGGCTGCACGGCGTGCGGTGAAAGCGGCGCATGAGGCCGATACCTGGGCACGGGCCCCACTGCCGCACCTGGATCACTAAACTGTCGATCATGGTTCGTGCAGATTTAGCGAAAGACCCGGCGCAGGTCGCGGAAATGTTCGACGACGTGGCTGGCCACTACGACCGCACGAACACACTGATGTCATTGGGCCAAGACAAGCGCTGGCGACGCCATGTGACTCGTGCGCTGCGGCTGAGCCGAGGCGATAGCGTCCTTGATCTAGCTGCTGGCACGGCGGTGTCGACCCAGGAGCTGTCGGTGAACGGCGCATGGTGCGTCGCGGCGGATTTTTCGCTAGGCATGCTGCGTGCCGGTAGCCAGCGAGACGTACCCAAGGTTGCCGCCGACGCGATGCACCTGCCGTTTAAGGACGCGAGTTTCGACGCCGCCACGATCTCGTTCGGCTTGCGCAATGTCCTCGATCCAGCCCAGGCGCTCACCGAAATGGCGCGGGTGACTAAGCCAGGTGGGCAACTTCTAGTCTGCGAATTTTCCACCCCACCGTTCGCTCCGATGCGGCTCGGTTACCGCTGGTATCTGCGCCATATCCTTCCGCTGATCGCGCGCCGCTTCGCCACCAACCCGGAGGCCTACCTCTACCTGGCGGATTCCATCAATGCGTGGCCGAATCAGCAGGCGCTCGCCGCAATGATCTCGGGCTCCGGTTGGCGAGATGTCAGATGGCGGAATATGACGTTCGGCGTGGTTGCCCTGCATCATGCGACCCGAGTTTGAGCGCTGTCCTATGCGTCGGCCGCCAGTTCACACCTGCCTAGGTGCCCGACGACGTGGCGGAAGTGTCCGACGGCATGGCGGAATGGTGGCGACAGGTCCACAGTGGTGACATCCGCTCGATGAGCCGTATGAAAGCCGCCCCACATGAATGCACAGGCCACACCAGCTCTCAGCTATACCAGCGCCACCACTGACAAACCGCTGCTCGGCGACACCATAGGCAGCAATTTGGCTAAAACCGTTGCGGCGTTCCCGGACCGTCTGGTGTTGATAGACGTGGCGCAGGGCAAGCGCTACACATACCGGGAGTTTGACACAGAGACCGATGCCATGGCGCTCGCGTTGCTGGATGAAGGCGTGGCCATTGGCGATCGCGTCGGGATGTGGGCGCCGAACTGCGCCGAGTGGATGATCACCCAGTACGCCACAGCGAAGATCGGCGCGATCCTGGTGAACATCAACCCGGCCTATCGCACCTACGAGTTGGAGTATGTGCTGCAGCAGTCTGGCATTTCAGTTCTTGTCACGGCTCAGCAGTTCAAGACCAGCGACTACTCGGCGATGGTTGACGAGGTTGCGCCTCGCTGTACGGGGCTGCGCCGAGTGGTGCACATCGGCGACGAGTTCGACGCATTACTGGATGCGGGTCGCAGCAAGGATCCGGCGCCGCTCGCCAGCCTGCCGCTGCACACCGACCAGCCGATCAATATTCAATACACCTCTGGGACGACGGGTTTCCCCAAGGGCGCCACCCTCAGCCATCACAACATCCTGAACAACGGCTATTTCGTCGGGGAGGCCTGTGGCTACACGGAGATTGACCTCATCGCCACGCCGGTACCGCTGTATCACTGCTTCGGAATGGTGATGGCGAACCTCGCGGCCACCTCGCACGGCGCCGCCGTTGTCTACCCGTCACCCGGGTTCGACGCGGCTACCACCCTCCAGGCTGTTCAAGACGAGAAATGCACGTCGCTCTACGGCGTGCCGACGATGTTCATTGCCGAACTCGGCCTGGCGAACTTCGACTCCTACGACCTTTCTAGCCTGCGCACCGGCTGCATGGCTGGCTCGCCATGCCCGGTGGAGGTGATGAAGCAGGTGATAGACAAAATGGGTATGACGGAGGTGACCATCGCCTACGGCATGACGGAAACCTCGCCGGTGTCCACCCAGACCGGCGCCGATGACGACCTGGAGCGGCGAACATCGACCGTCGGGCGAACCCAGCCTCACCTGGAATCCAAGATCATCGACGCGGCGACCGGGCTCACCGTGCCGCGGGGCACCCCGGGCGAACTGTGTACCCGCGGCTACTCGGTGATGCTGGGCTATTGGGACCAGCCGGATAAAACCGCCGAGGTGATCGATCAATCCCGCTGGATGCACACCGGTGACATCGCGACCATGGACGACGCTGGTTACGTCAACGTCACGGGCCGGATTAAGGACCTGGTGATCCGCGGCGGTGAGAATATCTACCCGCGCGAGGTAGAGGAGTTCCTCTTCACCCATCCGGATATCGTCGATGCGCAGGTCATCGGGGTGCCCGACGAGAAGTTCGGTGAAGAACTGATGGCCTGGTTGCGGATTAAGCCCGGCGTTACCGCGCCCACGGCGGCCGACATTGCCGCATTTGCCGACGGCAAACTTGCCCGCTACAAGATCCCGCGGTATGTGCATGTCGTGGACGACTTCCCAATGACAGTGACGGGTAAAGTCCGCAAAGCGCAGATGCGTGAGCAAGCAGTCACAATCCTGGGTCTAGCGAACGCGGCCGCAACTCAACACGCGTGACCGGATGGGGCAGTGTCTGGGCCAGCTACGGGAACGCGCGCGGCGCTCGTAGGCTCTCGTGACTAGCTCGATTCGCGCTACGGCGCCGCCCCGCTTAGACTCCGCAAGGAACACTTAGTGAAAGCTTTCACAAGCGGTGAACTGTGGGGTGCCGAGTTCCTGTCCGAGCAATCGGATGTCGCCACACTGTCGGCTGAAAGACAGCCGCTGGAACTGCTGTGAGGAGGTGCGCGCTGCCGTGACGGACCTCGCACAACAGCCGTCCAACCCCGACCACACCGCCGACGTCATCGTCGTGGGAGCTGGCCCGGCCGGCGCAACTGCCGCAACGTACCTCGCGCGCGCCGGAGTGGACGTGCTGCTCCTTGAAAAGACCGCCTTTCCGCGAGACAAGGTCTGCGGCGACGGGCTCACGCCGCGCGGTGTGAAGCAGGTTCTTGCCCTCGGAATTGACGTGTCCGGCCCCGACTGGATCAAAAACCGGGGACTGCGCGTCGTTGGCGGCGGCACCACCCTGGAGCTCGACTGGCCGACACTGGCCGACTACCCGAACTTCGGCCTGGTGCGCCCCCGCAAAGACTTCGACAGCATGCTGGCAGACCTGGCGGTCAACGCCGGTGCCCGTATGCACGAAGGCGTCAACGTCAAGGAACCGATTGTTGACGACCGCACAAATCGCGTGATCGGCGTCAGCGCCAAGACCGCAGACGGCCCTCAAGTCTTCCATGCGCCGCTAGTGATCGGCGCCGATGGCGTTTCTGCTCGCATGGCCACCGGTCTGGGCATTCATCGCCGCGAGGACCGACCGATGGGCGTAGCGATTCGTCGCTATTACCAGAGCGATGCCCGGACGCATGACGACTTTCTCGAATCGCACCTCGAGCTGTGGGATCGCACCAATCCGGCTGAGCCGAAATTGCTCCCCGGCTACGGCTGGATCTTCGGGGTGGGTGACGGCACCGTCAACGTAGGTCTGGGCATGCTCAGCTCCTCGAAGGCGTTTCGCTCCACCGACTATCGCCAATTGATGCGTACCTGGTTGGATGGCACCCCCGAAGAGTGGCACCTCCGGGAAGACGACGCCATTAGCAAGTTCGGCTCCGCCGCGCTGCCCATGGGCTTCAACCGTGCCCCGGTCTACCGCGATGGCCTGATGTTGATTGGCGACGCCGGCGGCATGGTCAACCCGTTCAATGGCGAGGGCATCGCGTACGCAATGGAATCGGCGCGGATAGCGTCATTCTCGGTTCTTCAAGCCCTGGGTAGGCCGGATGGCCCGAGCAAAGAGGCAGCGTTGCAGGGTTACATCACCGAGATGCAGCGGCACATTGGTGCGTACTACCGCCTCGGTGGTCTCTTCTCCGCGGCGATCGGTAAGCCACTTGTCATGAAGTACGCCACGAAGCTCGGACTACCTCGTAAACACCTTATGTATTTGGTGCTCAAGGCACTGGCTGGCCTGTATGACGGTCGTGGCGGCGATTGGGCCGACCACACGGTGCGCGCGCTTACCAAAGTGGTGCGCAGTGCCTAGGTTAGGTCAGCCTCATCAGACGGGCACTTCGCGGGCAGTTATAGAGTGCTGCTGCGGCGATTGTGGCGTTTTGCGCTGCTTAAACGCCCGTGTGCAAGGAAGCCGCGTGCAAGGAAGGGGTTACCGACGATGACGATGCTCATCGAATACCTGCCGATCCTGATTCTGCTGGCGGTGGCTGGCGGTTTCGTCGTCACTTCTGCGACGGTCATCACGGATTCAATCGGCCCGCGCCGGTTTAACCGCGCGAAACTTGCCGAATACGAATGCGGGATTGAGCCGACTCCGCTTCCGGCGGGCGTAAAGGGCCGTTTTCCAGTCAAGTACTACATCACCGCGATGCTGTTCATCGTCTTCGACGTGGAGATCATTTTCCTCTACCCGTGGGCACAGTCCGCGACCCCGCTCGCTATTTTCGGGCTCGTTGAGATCTCCTTGTTCATCGTGACCGTCTTCGCCGCGTATGCGTATGTGTGGCGTCGCGGCGGCCTGGACTGGGACTGATAGCTGTGCAGAGCAGCGGCGCGGTGCGACATGGCAGTGACAGGGCAGGAAGGGCGTAAATCGAAATGGTGTCGTCTCTAGAAGAGAAGATCCCCGGTGGGCTCATGCTCACGACCGTCGAAAAGATGGTCAACTGGACTCGTAAGGGTTCCCTGTGGCCGGCTACATTCGGTCTGGCTTGTTGCGCCATCGAGATGATGACGACCGGAGCGCCGCGATACGACCTCGGCCGGTTCGGCATGGAAGTCTTTCGTGCCTCGCCCCGCCAGGCGGATCTGATGATCGTCGCTGGCCGCGTGTCACAGAAAATGGCGCCTGTGCTGCGCCAGATTTACGACCAGATGCCGGAACCCAAGTGGGTCATTGCCATGGGCGTGTGTGCCTCATCTGGCGGTGTGTTCAACAACTACGCCGTTGTTCAGGGCGTGGACCACATCGTGCCTGTCGATATGTACCTGCCCGGCTGTCCGCCGCGGCCGGAAATGCTGATCGACTCGATACTGAAACTGCACGCCAAGATCATGGACGATCCCATCTCGGCCAAGCGCGCCGCCGCAATGGCTGGCCGCCGCACCGAGTTGGTGGCTTCCTCGGTCAAGTACTCCGGCGGCAAGCGGACTCTGCCGGTCGGACGCCCCGAGGCGAATCTCGGATGACCGACAACACTGACAACACCGACAACGCCAGCACGGCGCACACCCCTGATGAGGTGGCGCAGAAGCAGGCTTTCGGCGCCGTGACCGCAGGCTCAGAGGTGCAGCGCGCCGGCGGCGGCGCGTTGACTGGCCCGACTGGGGCAGGAGCCCCCGTTCCCGCCACTGTTGGCGAGCGGCACGGAATGTTCCACGTCCAGGACACCGGCGACACTTCCGGATATGGCGGCCTCAAGCTTGCCGCGCACGGCCCGAAGGCGGCGGAGCGCCCATTCGGCGGCTACTTCGATGAGGTTGCCGACGAGGTGGCCGCTGCGATGGCCGAGCGCGGTATTCCGGAAGACGCCATCGAACAGGTCACGATCGCAGCCGGCGAAATGACGATGTACGTGCAGCGTGGCCACCTGGTCGGACTTCTACAGGTACTTCGAGATGACGACGCCTTGCATTTCGAGATGCTCAGTTCTGTGTCCGGCGCCGACTACGGCGTGACCGTGCCTCGTCGCCTTCATGTGGTCTACGAGCTTTTGTCGCTGACGTATCGGCGCCGAGTGCGCCTCGAGGTCGCCGTCGACGTTGATGACGCCATCGTGCCGAGTGCGGTGTCGGTCTATCCGACTGCGGATTGGCACGAGCGCGAGGTCTACGACATGTTCGGCGTCGTGTTCCCCGGGCATCCGGGATTGACTCGCATCTTGATGCCGGACGACTGGGTCGGGTATCCGCAGCGCAAGGATTACCCTCTCGGCGGGATTCCCGTGGAGTACAAGGGCCACGAGATTCTTCCGGCGGACCAGAGGAGGGAATACACGTGAGCGACAAGATTGCACCCAGCGTGGAACTCGCAAAGAAGGACCCGTCGCTGGGACGCCGCACTCCTAAGGCCGAGATCGAGGCGCTGGTCGCTTCGAAGGGCGGCGACTGGGACGCACTGCTCGACGACATCGAGTACGCGGACTCCGAGCAGATTGTGCTCAACATGGGTCCGCAGCATCCGTCGACGCACGGCGTGCTCCGGCTGATCCTGGACATTGACGGCGAGACCGTCACCAAGGCGCGCGCCGTCATCGGGTATCTGCATACCGGTATCGAGAAGTCCTGCGAATATAGGACTTTCACGCAGGCGGTGCAGTTCCTTACCCGCGCCGACTACCTCTCGCCGACGTTCAACGAGGCGTGTTTCTGCCTTGCCGTGGAGAAGCTGCTCGGTATCGAGGTGCCGCAGCGCGCGACGATCATGCGGGTCTTGCTGATGGAAATCACCCGCATCTCCTCGCACCTGGTGGCCATCGCTACCGGCGGCATGGAGACTGGCGCGCTGACCGGCATGACGATGGGTTTCCGCGAGCGCGAAGAGGCGCTGCACGTCATGGAGCTCATTACCGGCCTGCGCATGAACCAAGGCTTCGTCCGCCCCGGCGGCGTCGCACAGGACATGCCGCTGGGTTGGGAAGAGCGACTCGACTACTTCATCAAGATAATGAACAAGCGACTGCCCGAGTATGACGCGCTCCTGACCGGTCAGCCGATCTGGAAAGCTCGACTGAAAGGCATCGGGTATTTGCCACTGCAGGGTTGTCTGCAGCTGGGCATGTCCGGCCCGCCGCTGCGCTCCGCGGGTATCGCATGGGATCTGCGCAAGACAATGCCGTACTGCGGCTACGAGGAATACGACTTTGATGTGCCCACCACGTCGAACTCCGACGCCTACGATCGCTATCTTTTGCGAGTCGCCGAAATGCACGAGTCGCTGAAGATCATCAGGCAGTGCCGCGAGCGACTACTTGAACCCGGCCCGGTCATGGTCGAGGACAAGAAGATTGGCTGGCCCGCGCGACTATCGGTCGGCGCCGATGGCACCGGCAACTCGCTTGAGCACATCCGGCACATCATGGGCGAGTCCATGGAGGCCTTGATCCACCACTTCAAGCTGGTAACCGAGGGCTTCACGGTTCCGGCCGGACAGGCCTACTCGGCCGTCGAGGGACCGCGTGGCGAACTGGCCGCGCATGTCGTCTCGGATGGCGGCACTAAGCCAATGCGGGTGCATCTGCGGGACCCCGGATTTGTCAATCTGCAAGCAGTCTCCGCAATGTGTGAGGGCGGCATGGTGTCTGATGTCGTCGTTGCTATTGCGTCTCTCGACCCCGTTTTGGGAGGTGTGGATCGGTGAGCAAGATTTCCCCACCGCAGCAGTATCCGGATCCGAACCAGTCGATGGTTGCTGGCGCCACCGCGTCCGGCGGCGTCACCACGGCATTCTGGGGCGGGGGCGGACGTCCGACTCTGGAACACCGGACCGACGTGCCGCAGTATGTCGTCACTGATGAGCTGTTCGATGACGACTTCCGGGCAAAGGCTGCGGAGATCGTCAGCCGCTATCCCTCTACTCGGAGCGCCGTCATGCCGCTGCTGCACCTCGCGCAGTCGGTGGAGGGCTTCGTCTCCAAGAACGGCATCGCGTTCATCGCGCGCCTATTGGATATGCGGGAAGCGGAAGTGTCCGGCGTCTCTACGTTTTACAACATGTACAAGCGCGAGCCGGTAGGAGAGCACATCGTCGCGGTGTGCACCAACGCGATGTGCGCCATGCTGGGCGGCGACAAGATCTACCAGGCGCTGCGCAACGAACTTGGCGTGGACCACGAGCAGACTGCTGGCGAACCCGGCACTCCCGGTTCCGTGACGCTGGAGCACGTCGAGTGCTTGGCGTGCTGCGATCATGGCCCGGTCATGACCGTTAACTACGAGATTTTCGACAACCAGACGCCCGAGTCGGCCGTGGAACTCGTTCGCGCATTGCGCCGTGGTGAGCGCCCGCACCCGACCCGCGGCGCGGCGCTGACGGATTTCAAGACGGTCGAACTCGAGCTGGCCGGATTCATGGACACGCTCGATGACGAGGTCGACTCGCCCTCCGCGACCCCGGAGACGCTGCGCGGCGTGCAGTTGGCAGCCGATCGAGGCTGGACGGCCCCGGCAATGCCGAATACACCGCCCGCCGTTCCGCCGGTGCCGGAGAAAAAGTGAGCGTGATCTCTAATGCCTGAGAACAATTCCGCTGCAGTGCCCAATGCAGGACTCGATCCGTTGACCCCAGTGCTGACCCGCGGGTGGCTGTCGCCGCAATCATGGCGACTGTCCAGCTACGAGCAGCTGGGCGGCTACGGCGGACTGAAGCATGCCGTCACTGCGCAGCCAGAACAGATTGTGGAGCTGATGAAGGCGTCCGGTCTGCGTGGCCGCGGCGGCGCAGGTTTCCCGACCGGCTTGAAGTGGTCGTTCCTGCCTCCGCTTGGTGACAAGCCCCGGTACCTCGTGGTCAACGGCGACGAGTCCGAACCTGGCACCTGCAAGGACATCCCACTGATGATGGCCGACCCGCACCTCCTGGTGGAGGGCTGCGTCATCACCAGTTATGCGGTTCGGTCGCACTACTGCGTCATCTACGTTCGCGGCGAGCTGATCCATCCGATCCGCCGCGTCCGCAACGCGGTGAAAGAGGCATATGCCGCCGGGTATCTGGGTAAGAACATCCTGGGCACCGGCTACGACCTCGACATCGTGGTGCACGCTGGCGCTGGCGCGTACATCTGCGGTGAAGAAACTGCGCTGTTGTCCTCGCTCGAGGGCCACCGCGGCCAGCCGCGGTTGAAGCCGCCGTTCCCGGCAGTCGAGGGTCTGTATGCAGCACCGACCGTCGTGAACAACGTTGAAACCATCGCGTCGGTGCCGTCGATTATTACCGGTGGTGTGGACTGGTACCGAAAGTTCGGCACCGAGAAGTCCCCGGGCACCAAGATCTTTTCGCTATCCGGTCACGTGGAGCTTCCCGGCCAGTACGAAGGTCCGATGGGCACCACACTGCGCCAACTGATCGATATGGCTGGCGGCATGAAGGACGGCATTCCACTGAAGTTCTGGACACCGGGCGGCTCGTCCGTGCCACTGTTCGGCGACGACAAGCTCGATGTGCCGCTGGACTACGACGATGTGGCTGCGGCGGGTTCGCTGCTGGGCACTACCGCCCTGCAGATTTTCAACCAGACCGTATCGGTGCCTTGGGCCGTCAGCCGTTGGGCGGACTTCTACCGGCACGAATCCTGCGGGAAATGTGCGCCGTGCCGCGAGGGCACGGCGTGGATGTCGAAGACGTTGCGCCGGATCATTACTGGCACCGGCACGTTGGACGATATCGACACCTTGGAAGACACCGCCTACAACATCTTCGGTCGCGCGTTCTGCGCGCTCGGCGACGGCGCGGCGACGTCGGTCTCCAGCGCTATCCAACGGTTTAGGCAAGAGTTTGTGGACATGGTTACCGGAGTTACCCCGGCGCCCATGACCGAAGCTGAACTGATTGAGATGCATTGATATGACGGGGATCTCGGAACTGAACGCGCGTAGCGCAACTGTTGATATGGCGGTTACAACTAAATGACAGCAACATTTTCTGGAACCCGGCTCTTGGGTCCCATCTGGGACGCCGACACCCCCGCACCCGACGGCTACGTGAAGCTTGTCGTCGATGGGCAAAGCATTATCGCGCCCAAGGGTGAAGTGGTGATCCGCACCTGCGAACGAATGGGTATTGAGATCACCCGCTTCTGCGACCACCCGTTACTTGAGCCGATCGCGGCCTGCCGTCAGTGCCTGGTGGAGATCGAAATGGGCGGTCGCAAGATGCCCAAGCCGCAGCCGTCCTGTGCCATCAAGGTCGGCGAAGGCATGGTGATCAACACCCAACTCACCAGCGAGATCGCTGCCAAGGCGCAGGCAGCGAACATCGAGTTCATCCTCACTAACCACCCGCTCGACTGCCCGATGTGTGACAAGGGCGGCGAATGTCCGCTGCAAAACCAGTCGCTGGCGCACGGTGCGGGGGAGTCCCGCTTCAAGGAAGCCAAGCGGACGTTCGTCAAGCCAATCGCCATCAATACCGAGATTCTGCTCGACCGCGATCGCTGCATCCTGTGCTACCGCTGCACGCGTTTCTCCGAGGAGATCGCAGGCGATCCGTTCATTGACATGTTGGGCCGCAGTGTGCGCCAGCAGGTCGGCACTGGGCCGAACGTGTCATTCCAGTCGTACTTCTCGGGCAATACCATCCAGATCTGCCCGGTAGGTGCGCTGACCTCGACCGCGTACCGGTTCCGTTCTCGCGCGTTCGACCTCATGTCGTCGCCCACCATCTGCGAGCTGTGCTCCGCCGGTTGTGAGCTGCGTACAGACCACCGTTCCGGCAAGATCCTGCGTCGCTACGCAGGCGACAATGCTGAGGTCAACGAAGAGTGGAACTGTGACAAGGGCCGCTTCGCATTCAAATACCTCACGCATGACGACCGCCTCCGCACGCCGCTGGTACGCGGCGCGGACGGAAACCTTGCTTCCGCGTCGTGGAGCGACGCGATGACGGCGGCGGCCGAAGGCCTGACGAAGGCGAAGGCCGCAGGCGGTGTCGGAGTGCTCGCCGGTGGCCGGCTCACTGTCACCGACGCCTACGCATACGGGAAGTTTGCTCGGGTCGCATTGGGCACGAACGATATCGACTTCCGGTCGCGCGCCCACTCCGCTGAAGAACTCGCATTCTTAACGGACCGGGTTGTCGGGGTTTCGCCGGAGACCGGTGGCGTCACCTACCGCAGCCTCGAAGCTGCCAAGAACATTCTTTTAGTGGCGCTGGAGCCCGAAGAGGAATGCCCCATCATGTTCCTGCGGCTGCGGAAAGCAGCCCGCAAGCACGGCACCCAAGTGATGTCCGTCGCTCCCTACGGCAGCTACGGCTTGAACAAGATGGGCGGCACACTTGTTGCTGCCGCCCCCGGCAGCGAGCCTGCCGCTGTAGCCGCGCTAGCGACCGACGATGACCCTGCAGGGCTCCGCACCGACGGGGCAGTCATCCTCGTCGGCGAGCGTGCCGCAGCTACCCCCGGGCTGCTCACGGCAGTAGCGACCCTGGCAGATCGGACCGGCGCACAGCTGGCCTGGGTGCCGAGGCGAGCCGGCGAACGTGGCGCAATCGATGCGGGCGCCACTCCGAATATGTTGCCTGGTGGACGTCTTGTCACCGACGATACTGCCCGCGGCCACGTCGAGACTGTCTGGGAGAGCGCGATTTCGTCGACCCCGGGCCGCGACACGGCCGGGATCCTCGCCGCGGCCACAGCCGGCGAACTTGGCGGACTGGTGATTGGCGGCGTCGACATCGACGACTTGCCAGACCCAGCCGCAGCGAGGGCGGCCATCGCGGCTGTTGGCTTTGTCGTCAGCCTTGAGCTGCGCGTGAGCGACGTGACGGACCTCGCCGACGTGGTCTTCCCGGTGGCTGCTGCCCCCGAGAAGGGCGGCGCCTACCTGGATTGGGAAGGCCGCGTCCGTCCGTTCAACAGCGCACTTAAGCATGCCGGTGGCCTGGATGATGCTCGCGTGCTGGACGCTCTCGGGGTCGAGATGGATGTGGACCTGTTCACGCAGACGCCCAAGGCCGCGACGGAGGATCTAGCGAAGCTCGGCACTCACGAGATCGCTCGCCCCGGAACATCGTCATACCCGAAGCTCGCACCAAAAGCGGCAGTCGCACACGGCGCGCTCACGCTCGCTAGCTGGCGGCTTCTCCTCGACGGATCCCGCGCCGAAGACGGCGAACCGCACCTGGCAGGCACTCGCCGGCCAGAATCGGTGCGACTTTCGCCGGCCACCGCTGGACGGCTGAACCTGGTAGACGGAGCGCTCGTCACGGTCAGTGGCGCTACTGGCGCGGTGACGCTGCCGCTGACAATCACGGGCATGGTTGACGACGTCGTGTGGACGCCGGGACGCGTGGGCGGCGCCTCTCTTGCCTCGCAGATCGGCGCTGGCACAGGCGACGGAGTCACGGTTGCTGCCGCGCCTGCAGATGCGCTCGCGCCGGAGGATCCTGCGCTTCGTGGCGGCGCTGTCGAACGTCATCTCGGCGACCGGGTCACCGGAATGGGAGGCAACAAATGACGACTGCACTGACATCACAGTTCCTCGCTGCAGGCGGCCCGAAAGGTGGTGTTGTCGGCAGCACTTTCGACCCCGACTCCTTGTCGGTCGCGCCGCTGCTGGCGAACGATCCGGTGTGGCTGATGGTGATCAAGGCAGTCGCCATTTTCGTGCTGCTGCTGACGTTGACCCTCTTCGCGATCTGGTTCGAGCGCCGCGTCGTCGGCCGCATGCAGCATCGCCCCGGCCCCAACTGGAACGGCCCGTTCGGCCTGCTCCAGTCGCTGGCGGACGCACTCAAGCTCATCTTCAAAGAGGGCCTCATGCCGAAGATGGTCGACAAGGTCGTCTACATCGCGGCCCCGATCATGGCCGGCATCCCTGCGTTTCTGGTGTTCTCCATCATTCCTATGGGCGGCCCGGTCCGGATGTTTGGCCAGAACACCGCTTTGCAGCTCGCAGATCTCCCTGTCGGCGTCCTGCTCGCTCTGGTGATGTCGTCCATTGGCATCTACGGCATCGTGCTTGGCGGGTGGGCTTCCGGATCCACGTACCCCCTACTCGGCGGCCTGCGCTCTGCGGCCCAGATGATCTCCTACGAGATCGCGATGGGCCTCTCGTTCGTGGCAGTGTTCCTGTACGCGGGCACGCTGTCCACCTCAGCGATCGTCGCTCAGCAGGAGACCGGCTGGTACATCTGGCTGCTGCCGATTTCGTTCGTTGTCTACGTGATCTCGATGGTCGGCGAAACCAACCGCGCACCGTTCGACCTCCCGGAAGCGGAATCCGAGCTGGTCGGCGGTTACAACACCGAGTACTCGTCCATGCGCTTCGGGCTATTCTTCCTGGCCGAGTACATCAACCTGATCAACGTTTCTGCCATCGCCACCACGCTGTTCCTCGGCGGCTGGCGCGCACCCTGGCCGCTATCCC
>JBDTAR010000012.1:0-36398 GCA_039924545.1 Nakamurella sp.
GTTGCGTCAGACTCACGACCCGAGAGAAAAGGGAGTAGATAGTGCGGCTGGAATTGCCGGTGATCCGGGTGCAGGTGCAACTGGATCACATGAAGCCAGGGCTGCCGCCGAGGCGTCGCTATGAGCCCGGCATCCTGCGTCAAGTTGCCTCGCTGCGACTGACGCCGGATGGCGCTGTTGGTCTTGACGCCGACGGAACCGAACGTATCGACGTGCACAACGTCAAGCACTCGCACACGCGAAACTCCAAGGGCCGCAACGGAATCAGCATTATGACGACCGGTGACTACGCGGCCCTGCGGGCGGTCTACGGCCCGCACATCACGGACGGCATCGCCGGGGAATCGCTACTGCTCGACTATGCGGAAGGACTCGCTCGCCGGGCGATGCCGGACGAGTTGACTATCGCCGAGAACCGCGTCATACACAGTGACCTGAACCGCGTCATACACGGTGATACAGACTCCGCCACGCACAGTCCCGGGAAAACAGGCCGTGCGGAGCTTGTGCTGACTGGCGTTCATGTTGCCAAGCCGTGCGTCGAATTCACCCGATTCTGCCTCCGTCGCGCAGACTTCGACGTCGATGACGCGATCCGGCAGGGCCTCGCCAACCTCGACAACGGGGCCCGCGGATACAAAATGTCCGCCGCTACGTGCGCGGTGATCAGACCTGGCGACATTGTTGTATTTGAGCTGCCCGATTGACGGTTGGCATCTCGCTCGACCCGTGTTCCTTTCGCTCAACCAGGCGCGTGTGAGATCTCCTTGATCCCTATCCAGACATTCAATTAACGGCAAAAGACAGGGAGCGCTACAGTTTAGGCGCCACAGCAATACGTTTTGTGCTCAAGTTCGACCAATTTCTGCCAATTGAGATGCAGTGCACGCTACGGGCGCGAATCACAATGGTGGAGGCGGTGCGACCATGCCGGTGACAGTCCATACCTTCGTCACGTCCGAGCCCGACTCCGTGGCGGCCATCGCAGACTTGCGGGAACAAGTGACCGCTGCGGACGCCGCACCGGATTTCATATTCGCGTTTTACAGCTGCGGGTATGACGACACCCTCCTCCATAGCTTTTTGCAGCACTGGGCGCCCGGGGTACCCGTGATCGGCGGCAGCTCCGGCCGCGGCGTGATGAGCAATGCCGGGTTGGGCGCAGATAGTTCGATCGGGCTGATGACCATCTCTGATGACACCGGGTCATTTGGGGTCGCGGCTGCGCCGCTGGGACCCGATCCGGCGGCCACCGCCGAGACAATGATCCACGCGGCGTTGGCTTCTGCTGACGCCACGGGGGAACTGCCCGAACTTGTCTGGATCTACCTAGTGCCGGGTCGCGAGGAGGCCGTCCTCGAGGGGCTCCGCCGCGTGGTCGGTGATCGATGCCCCATTGTCGGCGGTAGTTCGGCGTCCGAAGTCTTCGGCACGCCTGACCTGGAAGGCCAACCCACGAGCGCCCCTAGCGGCTGGCGGCAGCTCGGACCCGACGGCCCCATGTCCGACGGGCTTGCGGTTGCCGTCCTGTTTCCATCGGGCGGCGTGCGGGTGTCGTATCAGAGCGGCTTCGAGCCGATCGGCGACAGCGGCGTCATTACCAGCCTTGGTCATGACGGACTGGGCACCGGGACGTCACCGAACTCCGGTCGACATGTGCGGACGATCGATGACGAGCCGGCTGCCGAGGTCTACGACCGGTGGCTCGGTGGAGAGTTGCCAGCGGATATTGCTGCTCACGGGGGCGACATCTCGGTGCGCAGCGCCTTGAACCCGTGGGGCGCCGTTGCCGGAACAGTCAATGGCCTCACCTACTTTCGGCTTATTCATGTCGATGCGGTGACGGACGGCGGAGGTCTGCGCACTTTCGCTGAAGTCACCAAGGGCAGTCGAATCTATGCGATGCGCGGAAGCCGGCCCAGCCTGATCCACCGAGCGGGTCGGGTGGCGGCCTCGGCGGTGTCGATGCTGGAAGGAGATGGCGGGCAGGTGGCTGGCGCTCTTATGGTGTGCTGCGTTGGGTGCCGGCTTGCGGTGGGCGACGAGATCGCCGAGATTGCGGACTCCGCGAGGGTCGGCTTCCATGGGACGCCGTTCCTCGGCTGCTTTACGTCCGGTGAGCAGGGACCGGTGGTGGTCGAGAGCGTGCACACTAACCTCATGATCTCCGCCGTGGTCTTCGGTCGCTAAGGCGTGTGACGGTCGTGACCGAGCTCGACTTGACTGACCATGGCAAAGACTCCGGCGTGGCCGGGGACCCAGTAAGTGGTTTGGCGGCGGACGCCGAACAACTGCGAGAGCTCGTGCTCAGCCAGCACCATATGGTGGACGGACTACGCCGCGAAGTCGCCGACCTCAACCTCCTCATTGATGCGCTCAACGCGTTGCTGGACGGCGGCACCGATGCGGAGCCGTTTACACCAGTGTTCGCTGTCCTGGGCCCCATGTTCCAGTTCTCCCACGCATTCGTGCTCATCGAAGATGACGACGCGCCCGGGCAACTGCGCTGCGTGGCTGCCACCGACCCAGAGCTTGCCGGGAGCCTATGGGCGATGACTCCCATGTTGGGCAAAGCGCTTCACGGCCGCGTGATCGCTACGGTGTCGCACCCCGTTGAAGCGACCTGGCCGACATCGGCAGCAGCCCTCGGTTTGCAATCCGAACAGCCTGCGCTATATGTGCCGCTTCGATTTCGCGACCAGCGTGGCGTGATGATGTTGTTGCGCGGCCTCGGCGCACAGGGCTTCGACCGTCGTGACGTGACGGTAGCGCGGAAGCTGTCGCTGCTGGCCTCGCACGCGCTGGCAACCCGCCGCGCTAATTGGGTTGAACGTGAGCGACTCGACCTCCGCCGCTTGACGGACGAACTCAAAACCGCCCGCGACGTTCTGACCTACCGCGCAAACCACGATGAGCTGACCGGCCTACTCAGCCGCAGCTATTTCGAGCAACAAGTGATTGCAGCTATCGCCACGATCGAGCCAGGTCGCCAGCTCGCGATTGCCTTCATCGACCTAGATGGCTTCAAGCAAGTCAACGATCGCTACGGACACGAGGTCGGCGACGACTTACTGATAGCTGTCGCGGAGCGGCTTCGGCACTACGCCCCCGACGAGACCGATCTCATCGCTCGCATCAGTGGTGACGAATTCATGATTCTCGCCAACCCGATTCAAAGTGTGGCCGACGTGCTCGCGGCGGTAGGCGACGGCTTAGTGGATATACGGGAGGCGTTCGTGATTCGCGGTCGTCAACTAATGGTGTCCGCATCCGTCGGCCTGGCCATCTACCCGGATCATGGCACCACCTTCGACGAACTGCGTCGGAACGCGGACATGGCGATGTATCGGGCTAAGGCATCTACTCGTGGCGGGGCCATGATCTTCCAGCAGTCGATGAGCGCCGCCGTTGCGAGCAGAACCGATCAGGAACAGACGCTGCGGCGGGCTGTCGCCGAGCGCCGCTTTCGTGCGGCAGTGCAGCCGAAGGTCGACCTGGTCACCCTGCAGGTCGTCGGGTTCGAGGTGCTGGCGCGGCAGGTAGATGAGACTGGTGTCGTCGGCAGCGTGGCAGACTTCATCGACCTCGCCATCCAGACCGGACTGCTCGACGAGATCACCGACATCGTGCTCGACGACGCGCTGGCGGCACTGCCACTACTGGACGCAAAGTTCGGCGACCACACCACGTTCAGCGTCAATGTCTCGACCCGGCAGGCCACTGACCCCATGCGCCTTGGGCTGTTTCTGGACCGCATTACCGCCTCGGGATATGCGCCGCGGTTCACGTTGGAAGTCACCGAAGATGCGCTGCTGGCGATTGATGTATTTCGCGATGAGATCATGCCGTTGATCTCCGCGGCCGGAATCGGCGTGTCTATCGATGATTTCGGCACCGGCTACGCGTCGTTGTCCAGGCTCCTGACGATCACGGCAAACGAGATCAAGATCGATCGATCATTTGTGACCGCGCTTCCCACGCGGCCGCGTAGCCAGGTGATGCTCAAGGCCATGGAAACCATCGGGTGTGAACTCGGTGCCACGGTAGTGGCCGAAGGCATCGAAACGATGGATGAGCTGACCTACCTGCGACAGCACACGAGAGTGCATGTAGCGCAAGGGTATTTGTTCTCCAGGCCGCTGATGCCGGCCGATATGATCGCTCAACAGAACGCTTTTGATATGCGACTGTCCCGGGCGCGAGATGCGCTCGGGACGGTCGTTGGGTAAAAGTGTTACTGGTGTGCAGCTACTTCAACCAGGGATTGCGCTGCACGAGCGGCAGCGAGGCCCACTTCTTGCCAAACCCCCACACCGTGCCTGCTGCGGTGACGGCGACCGCCACTAGGACGAGCGCGTACAGCAAGTGGTAGTCGAGAATCGGGTTAGTCGATCCGGTCGGGTCGCCGCCGTTAGTGAATCGGGCGAGCGGCCACTCCGCAAGCCACATCATCATCATCAGCACGGAGCCGGCGATAGCGGAGATCCGCAGTCCGACCCCCAGGATGACGGCGACGCCGACCCCGCCGAGTCCCAGCATGAACAGCCAGTCCGCCCACCAGGTCCCGGCGATCGACTGGAAGAAACTGGCTCCCGGGCCGACATCGACGTGGGAGAGGAAGCCTTTCGTGGGCGACCCGCCTTGTAGCCAGGCTCCCGAAGCTTTGGTGGAATAGCCCAAGCCAAACAGCTTGTCCAGGAACGGCCACAGGAAGACTCCGCCGATGGCGATGCGCGCCACAGCTAGCCACTTGCGACCCGCTGCCGATGGTGCTGTTGCTGCGGATGTCACGGTGACGTCGCCATGACGGCCACCGAACTCCCGGGACTCGCCAGGTGTGAAGACGTCCTTGTCGAAGGCGGCCGGCGTCCCATTGACTCGGTGTGTCCGTGCGGTTTCGTCGACCGGTCCATCCAGTTTGGTAGTCATGGCTTTCTCCTTTTAAGCGTTGGAAGTGCAATAAGAAATCTGTGTACCGGCGGTGTTCCCTGCCGACACCTATGACGATCCCGCGTCCGGCGAGTCCGCACCACAGCACCAAGGCCCGACTTCGCTGGGCCCAAAGGCCCTAGTCTCGCGGCGGGCAGCTACGGCAGAATCGACATGTGGCGCGAACAGCGTCATACATATCGGGTCACGCATTTCAAACCGGCAGTATCAGATCCGATGTGGCGAATCAGATGTACCGAAGCGGGAGAAACGTTGAGCGACGATAAGAGCGGCGTACTGGTAGCGGTCGACGGGTCCGAAGAGTCTGGGCGGTCACTAAGTTGGGCAGTCGCCGAAGCGGAGCGGCGCGGTGTGGCGCTGACGATCGCGCATTGCTACTACTGGCCGAGTTCGGGCCTGGGCGCGATGGATGCGATCGGATTCCTGATGGACGGATTAGCCAAGGACTCCGCCGACGTGCTCGCCACTGCTGAAGCTGCCGCGCGTAAGCAGGCGCCGGGGCTGGAGGTGCACATCGAGTCTCACCTCGGTGCGCCGGTTGCGACGATCGTCGACATGTCGACCCGATTCGACCTGGTTGTTATCGGTTCTCGAGGACTCGGTGGTTTCAAGGGGATGCTGCTCGGGTCGGTGTCCACCGGTGTGGTGGCGAATGCTCTTTCTTCGGTGGTCGTGGTGCGGCAGGACGAGGATCTTGACCCAACGGCGCCGGTGTTGGTGGGCGTGGATGATTCACCGCACGGCCAGGCGGCATTACGAGAGGCGTTCGCAGCGGCCGATCGGCGCGGCTGCTCATTGGTGGCGCTGCACGCGTGGGCCACGCCCACTCTCAAGGGCTCGCCAGAGCAGGAAGAGGACTGGCAGTCATCGGTGACGACCGAATTGACTAACCAGGTGGCGGCCGTCGCCACGCAGTATCCGGGAGTGCCAGTGGAGACAGTCACGTTCCGGGATCGGCCTGCGGCGGCTCTGCTCGCCCGGGCGCAATCTGCGCAACTCTTGGTGGTTGGTACCCGCGGACGGCCGGAATTCAAGGGAATGCTGCTGGGATCCACCTCACGGGCGATGGTGCAGCACTCCCCGTGCCCCGTCATGGTTGTCCGGTAGCGGCTCGCTCGGAGCGACGCGACGCGAATAACGTCATACCTAGCGTTAAGCCCGGCCACCTGACGAGGCCGCCAACCTGTCCAACGTCAAAGGTGCGGACCGATTGTTGAGGTGCGTGCGAAATCGCACACGCACCCTCACAACCGGTCCGCACCTTTGCGGGGCTCGAACGACCGACCAGCTAGGCCGGGTCGGAACCGGCTACTTGTTGTCGATGAAGTCCTCCACCATTTGACGCGCGACATCGTCGGCGTACTGCACTGGCGGCGACTTCATGAAGTACGCGGCGGCCGCCTCGATCGGGCCGGCAATCCCGCGATCCAGGCCGATCTTCGCGGCGCGCACTGCGTCGATGATGATGCCCGCCGAGTTCGGCGAATCCCACACCTCCAGCTTGTACTCCAGGCTCAGCGGCACCTCGCCGAATGCGCGACCCTCGAGGCGCACGAACGCCCACTTGCGGTCGTCCAGCCACTGAACATAGTCCGACGGACCGATATGCACGGAGCCAGCGGGCATCTCGTGCGGTATCTGCGAGGTCACCGACTGCGTCTTGGAGATTTTCTTCGACTCGAGCCGGTCGCGCTCCAGCATGTTCTTGAAGTCCATATTGCCGCCGACATTGAGCTGCATGGTGCGGTCCAGCACGACGCCGCGGTCTTCGAAAAGCTTGGCCATCACACGGTGCGTAATGGTCGCGCCTACCTGCGACTTGATGTCGTCGCCGATGATCGGCAGGCCTGCCGCGCGGAACTTTTCGGCCCACTCTGGTGTCGACGCGATGAACACGGGCAGGGCGTTGACCATGGCGCAGCCGGCGTCGATGGCGCACTGAGCGTAGAACTTGTCGGCGGCGTCCGAACCCACGGGCAGGTAGCTGACCAAAACATCGACTTTCGCAGCCTTGAGGGCGGTAACCACGTCAACGGGGTCGGCATCCGACTCGGTGACGGTTTCCTGGTAGTACTTCCCGTAGCCGTCCAGAGTGTGCCCGCGCTGCACGATGACGCCGGTCGCCGGTACGTCAGCAATCTTGATGGTGTTGTTCTCGGATGCCCCGATCGCGTCGGCGAGATCGAGTCCGACCTTCTTCGCGTCGACGTCGAACGCGACAACGAACTGCAGATCGGAGACGTGATACTCGCCGAACTGCACGTGCATCAGACCTGGGACGCGGCTGTCAGGCGGGGTGTTCTTGTAGTACTCGACGCCCTGGACCAGTGATGATGCGCAGTTGCCGACACCGACGATCGCGACGCGGATGGGGTGCTTCGCATACGGAGAACTCATGTGCTCTTCTTCCTTCGCTTCTACTTGGGGGGATGGGGTAGTTCGGTAATTCGGTCTGGAATCATTTAGGTGGGACTACGTATGACGCTGTTCGCGCCGCGGCCGCGGCGTCAGCGGCTTCAGTGGCGTTTGCTGCGTTGGCGGTGTTGTCCTCAGGATTGATCTGGAGCTGCTCCTCGCGGCTGATCAGGTCGGACAACCACTTGACCTCGCGGTCGGAAGCCTCCATCGCCAACTGGTGGAGCTGCAGTGTGTATTCGTCTAACCGCTGGGCCGCACTGGTCGCGGAGGTGCGCAGGCGCTCGGTGCGCTCTTCAATGCGACGCCGACGTGCGCGCAGAATGCGCAGCCGAGCGTCAACAGTAGTTTTCGGGAAAAACGCCAGATGTACGCCGAAGCCTTCATCCGTGGACGAGTGCGGACCGGCTTCGGCAAGCAGCGCGTCTAGATGTCGTCGACCGGTCGCGGTGATGCAGTACGTCAGGCGCCGCCGTTTGGAGGTCAGCGGTACCGAGTCTGGATCGGTCTGCGGCTGCTCCACCTGGATCAAAGCGGCGGCCTCGAGTCGACGTAGCGCCGGGTACAGCGAGCCATACGAGTAAGAGCGCACCGTGCCGAGCAGCTCGATCAGGCGTGAGCGGAGTTCATATCCGTGCATAGGTGTGTCGACGAGCAGGCCTAGCAGCGCCAAGTCAAGGGTCCCGGACGGGGCATGAGGCCCTCGGGCGAGGGAAGGGTGATGCGGCATGTATCGGCTGGCTCCCTCAGTGCGCGTAGGTCATTAACGGTCGTCATTGTATGTACTTACAATAGGACACATCTGAGATATGTTATATCGACACGATATATCGAACGTCAGTTTCGAGGGGTGCGCGATCCTTGCGATGCGCGTCACACTGAGAGGTCGGCGGGGGTCCCCGTACCTGAGAGCCGCGCGAATCAGCGTCCGCGTACGCTCGGGTAATGCGAACCGGACAAGGCCTGGTGGACTACGCGCTACAGCGGCGCGCGCTGCTGGCCCGGCTGTCCGAGGGATCAGTGGCCGTCGCCGACGTGTGTGACGCGTCGACGTACCTGCTGCGCGCCGCTAAGTTTCACGGTATCCCCACCGAGACGACCTGCCCGGTATGCCGCAAGGAGCCGCTGACACACGTGTATTGGGTGTTCGGCGTCCATCTTGGACCAATTGCCAACTCCGCGCGCAGTTCCGAGGAACTTGACGACTTGGCGAAGCGATTCGCCGAGTTCACCGTGCACGAGGTAGAGGTGTGCCGCACGTGCTCCTGGAACTACTTGATTGCATCGTTCGTGATGGGTAAGGCGCGGGAGCAGTCGCCCCGGCGTCGGCGCGCGGCCCGATGACGGACACCCAACCGGGAAATTCCTCGCCGCAGGATCCGGAGCGCATTGCTGCGCGCACGGCCCACGAGGCCGATGCTGTCGAGACCAATCCTGACGAAGCCGATCATGCTGGGGCCAGTCCTGCTGACGGCGCCACGGCGCCGGACGCGGAGCGTCAGGCTATTTATCACAGTGCCGATCGGGGACGACATGCGTCGCAGGAGGATCCTTCCCCCGGTTCCAGTGCGCCGACAAAAGGAGCTGACGCGACCGTGAGTTCCGATCTGGGGAGCGCGTCGGAATCTGACCGTGACCCGGCTACCGATGGCGAGTTCGCGCCGGAGCCGGAGCCGGAGCCCGAGCCCGAGCCGGAGCCCGAGCCGGAGCTTGAGCGCGTGTCTGAACCCGCGCCGGAGCCGGAGCTTGAGCGCGTGTCTGAACCCGGACCTGCCCGCCCAGCACCTAGCGCATCCCTGTCCTCGTCGGATCGAGTCATGCCCACCTGGACCGATCCGACCGCAGCCCGCGCCGCAACCCTGATTGGCGGGCCGCTCGGCACGCACTCTTCCGTCGGCCGCAATAGGATCCTCACACCGCTGCGTGTGGTGCTGTTATTCGCCATTGTGGCGCTGATTTTCGGATGGCTGGCGAAGTCGCCCTGTATCCAGACCGGCGCCAATGGTGAGCTGGACCAGGGTGGTCAGAAGCCATGGATTACCGGTTGCTACAACGACATCGTGCCGCTGTACGGCTCGCGAGGGCTAGACGACGCATCACGTAATCCGTACTCCTACATGTGGGTCGAAAACGGCCCGGATCACGGTGCGGGTCACGTGTACGCGCGGGACGAGGTGAGCCGTGACGGCTCGGGCTGGGTAGTTGACAAGAGCAGCACCGCAACGGTTGTCGGAAGCGGCGACCTGGTGTATGACGCTGCCCACGGATATGCCCGCGTGGTGGACGACCAGCTTGTCACCGTGGTGGTGTCTGGTGGCGCCACCGACGCGACTAGCGTTCCGCCCGGCAGTCCCACCGTGCGGTATCTGGAATACCCGGTGCTCACCGGCTACTTCATGTGGGGTGCGGCGGCGCTGACCGCCGGATACCTGCATTTCACCAGCGCGACCGGACTGTTGCCCAAGCCGCTGGGTGTCGGCGTGTACTTCACGATCACCGCGATCCTGCTTGCGCTGTTCTATTTGTGGGCGGTCGCGTCTACCGCGCGCATCGCACGACGCCGCGTGTGGGATGTCGCGATGATGGGCCTCGCGCCGCTCGTGATGGTGCACGCGTTCACCAACTGGGACCTCCTGGCGGTTGGGCTGACAGCAGGAGCGATGGCCGCCTGGGCTCGGCAGCGTCCGCCCGGTTCGATGGATCGGGAGCCGCGGACCGAACTCGTGCAGGCCGGTGGCGAGGGAATTGCGCACGCCAAGGTTCGCCAGCGAGATATCCACGGCGTCATCTGGGCGATCATCGCCGGAGTACTACTCGGCCTGGGTACCGCAGCGAAGCTGTACCCGGCACTACTCCTGGGGCCTCTCCTGGTGCTGTGCCTGCGTACCGGTGCGATCCGACGGTTCCTATACGCGTTCGGTGGCGCCTTAGCCGCATGGTTAGCCGTCAATATCCCGGTAATTCTCGCGTACCCGCACGCGTGGAACGAGTTCTTCTCGATGAACACGACGCGCGGGCCAGAATGGGATTCCTGGTACTACCTGTCCACCCTGATCCTGCCGACAGATCGACTGTGGACCGACCAATCGGGGCGTGCGACTTCGCTGCTCAATACCGGGTCGCTGTTGCTTTTTCTGATCGCGTGTGTCGCGATCGGCTGGCTAGCCCTGTCCGCTGCGCGACGGCCACGTTTTGCGCAGCTCGCGTTCCTAGTCGTGGTCGCGTTCTTACTCACCAACAAGGTCTTCTCACCGCAATACGCCCTGTGGTTGCTGCCCCTTGTGGTGCTGGCGCTACCGCGCTGGCGACCGATCATTGTGTGGCAACTATCTGAGGTGGCGGTCTGGTACCTGCTGATGCTGTCGTTCGACACAGACGCTGGCAAGAACTTGCCTATTTACCCGTTCGCTATCGCTGCCGTGATCCGCGGGGCGTTGCTGATCATGCTGGTCGTCATGGTGGTTCGAGAAATCCTGCGTCCCGAACGCGACAGGGTCCGGCTTGTTATTGACGAAAAAACTGCCGACGATGATCCGTCTGGGGGTGTTCTGGACGGCGCCGCCGACCGCTTCACGCTGCCGTCTCTTCCGACGGTGTGGCGACGCCTGCGCGGGTCGCAGAGTGCGCCTTCTGTCGAAACGCCCAACGATCTTGCGTTCGAACTGGCTGACGAACCGTCTCTCGAATTGCCTCGCGACAGGCCAGTAGCGCCTGCTGGGTGAGGTGTGGTCGAAGCGCTGGTAGACTCGGTTGGGTCGTCATAAGGCGGTTCGGGCGCGACAAGATGCGCCTCGCGCTGCGGCGACACCCTCCTGCTGCGGAAAGACCGTGGCCGATTTGAGCCCATAGGAGGTGCGCGTGAGCGTTTCTACTGCTCCACGTCACTACGAGCTTTTGCTTATCCTCGATCCCACTCTCGACGAGCGCACTGTTGCTCCGTCGATCGACACGTTCCTTAACGTGATTCGTCAAGGTGGCGGCACCGTGGAAAACGTCGACATCTGGGGCAAACGTCGCCTCGCCTACGAGATTCAAAAAAATCCCGAGGGTATCTACGCCGTCGTTAATGTGAATGCGCCGGCCGAGACCGTCGCCGAACTCGATCGTCAGCTCAACCTGAACGAGTCGGTGTTGCGGACCAAGATCACCCGCCCGGACGCGAAGTAAGGGTCGGCTATGGCAGGCGAAACTGTCATCACCGTGATCGGCAACCTCACTGCTGACCCGGAACTCCGCTTCACCGCCAGCGGTGTGGCCGTCGCGAACTTCACTGTCGCCTCGACGCCCCGCACGTTCGATAAAAATTCGAACGAATGGAAAGACGGCGACGCGCTGTTCATGCGTTGTTCTATCTGGCGGCAGGCAGCAGAAAATGTTGCCGAATCGCTGACGCGTGGATCCCGGGTCATCGTGTCCGGTCGGCTCAAGCAGCGATCGTTCGAAACTCGCGAGGGTGAGAAGCGCACCGTTGTCGAGCTAGAAGTCGACGAGATCGGACCGTCGCTCAAGTACGCCACGGCCAAGCTGAATCGCGTCTCCCGTGGCGACAGCGGCGGCGGGGGCTTCGGCTCCAGTCGTTCTGGCGGCTCTGGTTCGGATTCTGGTTCGGGGTCCGGTGGCGGCAGCAATGCTCCGTCCGACGACCCGTGGGGATCTGCGCCACCAGCTGGCGACGGCTACGCCGACGAACCTCCGTTCTGACCCTGTGACGGCTCAACTGCGGCTTGCCCGCAGCGAACCTCGTCATACCTGATTTTTCTGCGACTTTTTCTACTGTGGCTTTTCGTGCTGCGCACGAGGTGCCGATCGATAGATTTTGGAGAAAGCAATGCCCAAACCACCACCCCGCAAGATCAAGAAGAAGGCCTGCGCGTTCTGCAAAGACAACGCTGAGGCCATCGACTACAAGGACACGACGCTACTGCGTCGGTTCATCTCGGACCGCGGAAAAATCCGCGCCCGACGCGTCACCGGCAACTGCACGCAGCACCAGCGCGATATTGCGACCGCCGTGAAAAATGCCCGCGAGGTAGCGTTGCTGCCCTACACCTCTACCGCCCGCTGACCTGCGGCTGAGCGAGAAAGAGGACATCATGAAGCTGATTTTGACTACCGATGTGTCCGGCCTCGGCGAGCCCGGCGACATTGTCGAGGTGCGCGACGGCTACGGCCGCAACTACCTGGTTCCGCAGGGCAAGGCGATCGTTGCCACCCGCGGCGCGGAAAAGCAGATCACCACGATTCGCCGCGCTCAGTCCGCGCGGGAGATTCGCGGGGTCGAGCACGCACGCGAGGTGCGCTCCTCACTGGAGGCACTGAAGCTAGAAATTTCCGCGAAGGTGACCGGCGACGGCAAGAAGCTGTTCGGTTCGGTGACCGTCGTTGATATCGCCGCAGCGGTGAAGGCCGCGGGTGGGCCGGTACTCGACCGCCGCGCTATCTCCACAGACGGGCACATCCGGGCGACCGGTAAGTACGACGTGTCCGTGGTTTTGCACCCGGACGTGACGGCGAAGCTGTCCGTAAAGGTCGTTGCTTTCGAGTAACTGCTAGTTTTCTGTGTGCAGATTCGACCACCGAGCCCGTTCCCTCTTGCAGGGGGCGGGCTCGGTGGCGTTCTGGGAGTGTCGAGCCTCCCTGTGAGCGCGACTGCCGCCCCGGGATACGGTGAATAGGTGCGCGGACAATACAAGGTGCCCGGTGGGAAGCTCGTCTCGGTCGAACTCGACATTGTCGATGGACGGCTGGCTCACGTGTCGCTCGCCGGGGACTTCTTCCTTGAACCAGACTCGGCTCTGGAGGCGATTGACGCTGCAGTGACCGGCCTGCCAGCGACGGCTTCCGCCAGTCAGATCGTCGAGGCCGTCAAGGCGGCGCTGCCCGCCGACGTAGCCATGGTCGGCTTTGACGCCTCAGCTGTGGGAGTCGTAGTGCGCCGCGCGGTGGGCGCCGCGACCGGCTGGGATGACCACGAATTCGACGTGATCCCTCCGGTGATACTGGCACCCGTGATGCACGTCGCGCTCGACGAGGTGCTATCCCACGAAGTGGCTGCCGGTCGCCGTCCCCCGCTGCTGCGCGTCTGGGATTGGGATTCGCCGTTGGTCGTCATCGGCTCCTTCCAATCCGTCCGAAACGAAATTGACTCCGAAGCGGCCGAGAGGCACGGGATCTCGGTGGTCCGACGCATCTCCGGCGGCGGCGCCATGTTCATGGAACCTGGCAACTGCATCACCTACTCACTCGTGGTGCCGCCGTCGCTGGTCGACGGAATGAGCTTCATCCAGTCGTATGCGTTCCTGGACGCCTGGGTTGTCGAAGCGCTAGGCAAGGTCGGCGTCAACGCGCATTATGTCCCGATCAACGACATCGCCTCGGACAAGGGCAAAATCGGCGGCGCCGCGCAGAAGAGGTTCGTGGCTGGCGCGGTCCTGCACCACGCGACTATGGCGTACGACATCGACGCGGAGAAGATGACCGAGGTCATCCGCATTGGCCGAGAAAAGATCTCCGATAAAGGCATTCGCTCAGCGGTGAAGCGCGTTGATCCGATGCGGTCACAGACTGGTATGACGCGATCCGCGATCATCGACTCGCTGCTGGAATCGTTTCGCGCCGGCCACCGCACGCGGATGAGCACCTACACGGAGGCAGAACTTGCGGCCGCGCGCGACTTGGTGACCACCAAGTTCGCGACGGAACAATGGACGCACCGCGTTCCGTGACGCGGTGACCAGCAGGATGACGGGCTACCGGAGCAGAGCCTGCCCTGACCAAACTGTTCGCAAGGTGGGTGCTCCCGTGAGAAACGCCGTCATACAAAGGAGTCTCGATGATGGATGCTGAGCTACACAGTCTGGCCATCGCTATTGCGCGCGAGACTGGTGGATACCTCGCAGCACATGCGGGAGACCATCTATCGGTCTCAACGAAGTCGTCTCCGACGGATACGGTCACCAACGTCGATCGGTCTGCCGAGGCGCTGATCGTTCGACGGATCACTGAAAGCCGGCCTGACGACGGCATTCTCGGTGAGGAAGGAACCTCCCGACCAAGCATGACGGGTGTGCGTTGGATCGTGGATCCGCTCGATGGCACCGTCAACTATGTTTACGGCATCGCTGCGTATTCGGTGTCGATCGGCGTGGAGGTCGATGGCGAATTGGCTGCCGGCGCGGTCTACGACGCCGCGCGAGGGCACCTCTACGAAGCTGTTCGCGGTGGTGGCGCACGGCGAGATGGTGAACTGCTGAGATGCTCTGCCGTCACGGATCTCGCACTGTCACTGGTGGGAACCGGCTTCGGATACGCGAAGGATGTGCGGGCACGCCAGGGAGCGATTGTTGCCCGCTTGCTGCCGCAAGTACGCGACATCAGGCGGATCGGGTCTGCCGCGCTAGACCTATGCGCAGTGGCATCCGGTCAGTTGGATGGCTACTACGAGCGTGGCATCAACCCGTGGGACCGGGCTGCTGGGCTGGTAATCGCGGGCGAAGCCGGTGCGCGGTTACACGTCGTCGCCGACCCAGCGACCGGGCGCGAGCTAACTATCGCATCGGCGCCGGGCGTGTTCGACGCCCTGTTTGAGGCCGTTTCACAGTAGGCGCTACACATTCCCGTTGAGGCGCGGCGAGGACTCCGTCATACCTGCTCTGAAGCTGTCGCAGTCGCGACGTCGCGCAGGTAGGCACGCCGGGCAAACGTCAGTACCGCCGCCGCCACCGCGAACAGGCCGAGGAGCACCAGAAAGGCCCGCCCCAGGCCGATCCCGCCGCCTCCTTGTGTCGCGTCGTGAACCTCGTCTGGCGAGGACAAAATCACCGACAGCCAGCCGAATATTAACGGCGCGCTGGCTCGAATCAGGTTCTGGCACATAGCTCGGACGCTTTCGGCGCGCCCCCATAGCCGGAAATGTACGACGTCCAGGCGCGCAGCGTCGAGCGGTGGATTGAGCCCGCCGAGCCCGGCCGCACCAATGAATAGCAGCGGCAACGCCAGCGCCAGCGATGTCACAGTAAACCCGGGCGCGAACGCCGCGATCGCGACAACGAAGCACACGGCGCCGACGCTGACCCTGGCGGCGAGATGTCCTCGTGCGATCAGTCGATCCGAGAGATGCCCCGTGACGAGCATGCCTACGATGACGCCGATTCCGATGAACACCAGCAGCGCCGTCGCCAACTGTTGGGAAGCATCGAAGCGGCCCCGAATGTAAATGATGGCGAAGGTCTGGACGCCGGCCACATAGAAATAGCACAAGGCCGAGGACACGATGATCACGACGTTGGTCGGTACGGCGAGCACGTACCGGATCGCCCAGAGCAGCGGCTTACCGGTGGGATCCTCGTGCAGCACGAGACGTGCACGCGGTTGGATTCCGGCGGCCTGAATGGAAGCCGCAAGACTGTGGTGTGTCTGTTTCGTTTCGTGCGGTGTATCCGGGTATGACGTCTCCCCCGTGCTGGGCGAGTCCGGCGCCGCTGTAGCTGCCGGCGTGCCGCTGGCAACCTGCGCACCGCGCGCCGGTTCGGCCAGCAGCATGACGAGAGTGATAGCGAACAACGGACCGACGGCGGCAAGCGCCCAGAAGGAGAATCGCCAGGGGGCGAATGCTGCGATCTCACCCGCAATAAGGAGGCCCGAGGCAGCGCCGGCAAACTCCCCGGCGAGGATGAAACTGAGCGCTCGACCGCGAAGGGCTGGCGGAAAGGTATCGCCGGCGAGCGAGGCAACCAGCGGGGCTGCGGCGCCGACGCCCGCGCCTAGCGCCAGCTGCGCGACGAGCAGCATGCTGTACGAGTCGGCGAAGCCTGCGAGGGTGATCGACGCGGACCACTCGAGTGCGCACAGGGCCAGCAGTCGGACGCGGTTGGTGCGGTCGGCGAGGATGCCGAATGGGATGGTCCCGACCGCTGCGACCAGGTAGGTGACGGTGACCAGTAGGCCAATTCGGGTGTTGTCGACGCCTAACTGGACCTTGAGGTCGGGGGCCACCGCGCCGACTATTGTCTGGTCAGCGGCGGCCAACGCGAGCGCACCGGCGAGCATTGCCACGGCCCTGGCCGACACGCGCTGCCGCGGTGCTGTCGATAGCGGAGCTGTCACCGGTACGAGGCTACCGCTGCTATAGCCCGCGTGTTAGTGCGCCCCGTTGATGGCCCGTAGGTGCTTTGCGCCCACCGTCATCAAAAGGGCCAACGCGGCCAGTACGCATCCGGCGCCCAACCAGAACGGCTTGTCCCAGCCGAAAGACTCGCCGAGCTTTGAACAGACGTAGGGGGCGGCTGCGCCGCCGAGGAAGCGTACGAAGTTGTAACCGGCCGAGGCGACCGGCCGGGGAACGGGAGCGATATTCATGGCTGACTGGGTGAACAGCGTGTTGAGGACGCCGAGCGGTGCGCCGGATGCGATGACGAGTATGACGACTCCCTCGGTGGAGCCTGCTCGCACCGACAGGGCCACTCCGATCAGGAGCAGTGCGAAGATGCCGACGGCGATGGCGAATGAGATGACCAGTCCCAGCGTCCGGTGCATCCAGGGTGCCCCCCACACTGCGAAGATGCCGACCAGTACGCCCCAGCCGAAGAACATTCCGCCGATGCCGTACACACCGAGTGGCACGGCGAATGGCGCCGTGGCGATCACGGCGAAGAACCCGCCGTTGTAGAGCAGTGCGGCGATGCCCATGATGAGCAGACCGCCGTGGCCTAGGGCCTTGAACGGCGCGGCCAGTGAAATACCCTGCGGTACTGGCACCTTCACCTTGAGGAAGAAAACGATCGCGAAGAGTGCGATTGCCATGAGCGCGCCGACGCCAAAGAAAGGTAGGCGCCACTGGATGCCGCCGAGCGCCGCGCCAAGGATGGGGCCAGCTGAGATCCCGATACCGAGGGCAGCCTCATAGAGCGTGATCGCCTTTTCGGTGCCGCCTTGCGCGACCGCAACGATCGCCGCTAGTGCGGTAGCAATGAATAAGGCATTGCCCAGCCCCCAGCCAGCGCGCCAGCCGATCATGGCGGCAACGGTGTCGGACGTCCCGGCCAGGCTGGCGAACGCGATGATGACGACGAGACCGGCGATGAGCGTTGCCCGTCCGCCGAGTCGCGACGAGATGAAGGAAGTCACCAGCATGGCGAAAGCCATCACGACCATATAGCTGGTGAACAGGAGCGAGACCTGGCTAGCCGTGGCGCCTAGATTGCCGGCGATGGGTTTCAGGATCGGGTCGACAAGTCCGATTCCCATGAACGAGACCATTGCGGCGAACGCCACGACCCAGACGGCGACAGGCTGGCCGCCGAGTAGCCGTGGTGCTACCGGCGGTGTTTCTGGCAGTGCCGCTACCTTGGCGTGGGATTGACCGATGGGCCGCGTAGTGATGAGGCGGGATGACACGGGAGCGCTCCTCTGTTGAAATAAATTAGTTAGCTAGGCGAAATAGTACTCCACACTACGCAGCGTCATCAAGCCTGGCCGGTGGCGTGCCGCGGCGCTGGTGTCGCTACCGCAGTGGGCACGGAAGTTGCATTACCACACAATGCGCACTTCGTCGAACGATGTCCGGCTCGCGGCATCGTGGCACCTACTCCCCTAACCCGCGGCAAATCACCCCGTCGGGTGGGCGGATTGGGAGTTGTGGGACTGATGTGAATAGCGTGAAAATCCGCGGAGTCGGCGCTATTCATTGCGCGAAACGACGCGCCGATCGCGACGCGCCGACGCGCTACCCACAGTGGTTATCCACAACTCAGAAACTTTAAAGCAAGGCTGTGGCCTGGCGCTACGACAATGTCACGGAGAGTATTCCACAGGTTGTGCACAGGGGATGGGGATTGATACCTGCGCCGATGCCTGGATATCCACAATGTATCCACCGGTGCATCCACAAGCTGGTTTGGGGTTGGACGCCGTTGTGCTTTACGGTCCGCAATAGAGGTTCCGACGCGAGCAGCGAAGCGGCGCTCGGCGCCTTGAACTGTCACGCCGACAGCGACGGCAGCGATGTGCTAAGAAAGGCGACAAACTACTCTGTCGGACTCACGCGGTACGAAGGAACTACTCGCACAGCGGGAACAACGTCATACATATCGTCACCGAGCGTGACGGATTGTGCGCGGGCCTGCGCGGGTATGCGCGTGGGAGCACGGGGCTTATGGGGCCACGGGTATCTGGCTCTGTATATGTAGCAGCTATATGTAGCAGCTATACGTAGCAGCGCGTAGCTGTTCGAAGTGCGCGAAGATTGGCCGGTAAGAAGGGGACACGTATAGATGGCGGTCATTGACGACCGGTTCGAAGCCGCGCCAACTGAGCAGGGCGGGGCGTACGGTCGCACCCCGCCGCAGGATCTGGCGGCGGAGCAATCCGTTCTCGGCGGAATGCTGCTGAGCAAGGACGCCATCGCCGATGTCGTCGAGACAGTACGCATTGCGGACTTTTACAAGCCCGCGCACGCCCTTATTTTTGAGGCTGTTCTCGACCTGTACTCGCGCGGCGAGCCTGCAGACCCGATCACGGTCGCGGCCGAACTGGACCGTGCCGGTTCGCTGACTCGCGTCGGCGGCGCCGTCTATCTGCACACCCTTGTGTCCCTGGTGCCGACGGCAGCGAACGCTAGCTATTACGGACAGATCGTTGCGGAAAAGGCCGTGCTGCGGCGCCTCGTCGAGGCCGGAACCCGCATCGTGCGACTTGGCTACGGCGGCGGCGACGGCACACCCGGCTCCGGTGAGGTCGACGACATCGTGGACCGCGCCGAACGAGAAATCTACGAAGTCACCGAGCGGCGCACCGGCGAGGACTATGTCGTTCTCGAAGACCTCCTGCAGCCCACGATGGATGAGATCGATGCGATCGCATCCCGTGGCGGCGCCTCCACCGGCGTGCCGACCGGATTTACTGCGCTGGACGAACTGACCAACGGCCTGCACCCCGGCCAGATGATCATTGTCGCGGCTCGACCTGGAATCGGGAAATCGACCCTGGCTCTGGACTGGGTGCGCAACGCTGCCGTGAAGCACCATCTGACGTCGGTGATCTTCTCGCTGGAAATGAGCCGCTCCGAGATCACCATGCGCCTCTTGTCCGCCGAGGCGGAGATCAAGCTAGCGGCGATGCGCGCTGGCCGCATGGGGGACGCGGAATGGCAGAAGATCGTTCGCCGAATGGGCGAGATCTCCGACGCGCCGTTGTATATCGACGACAGCCCCAACATGACGATGATGGAGATCCGGGCCAAGGCTCGCCGGCTCAAGCAGAAACACGATCTGAAGTTAATCGTGGTCGACTACCTGCAGCTGATGTCGTCGCCGAAGAAAGTTGAATCCAGGCAGCAGGAAGTCTCCGAGATTTCCCGGCAGATGAAGCTGCTGGCGAAGGAGCTCGAAGTTCCTGTTGTCGCGATCTCGCAGCTCAACCGTGGACCCGAACAGCGCACCGACAAGCGGCCGATGCTCTCTGACCTACGCGAATCCGGCTCGCTGGAGCAGGACGCCGATATGGTGATCCTCGTGCACCGCCCAGACGCCTGGGAGGCGGAGGATCCGCGCGCTGGGGAGGCCGACCTGATCATCGCCAAGCACCGAAACGGCCCCACCACCACGGTGACGGTCGCGCATCAGCTGCACTACTCACGCTTCAAGGATCTCGCGCAGATGTAGTAATGATGCGAACGGCGACACGCACATTGCGGGCCGCCGTTCGCTGTTTTAACTGTGTTGGCATCCGGTGGCCCAGTAACTGGCGCCGCGCCGAGAAGCGGACTCAGTGCGTGGTCTGCCGTCGGCTGCGTCCGGACACTGCGTCGACCACCACTGCGGCGATCAACACGATGGCAGTGACGATCAACTGCGTCGACGCCTGCAGCCCAATCAGCCCCATGCCGCTGTTGATGACCGCCACGATCAGGCCGCCGACCAGCGCATGGATCATCTTGCCGCGACCGCCGAACAGGCTGGTCCCACCGATTACCGCCGCGGCAACGGCGTACAGCACGAGCTGTCCGCCATCAATGTTCGAAGAACTGGAACCCAATCGCGATGCGAAAACGATTCCAGCGAGGGCCGCAGTCACGCCGCCGAGCGTGAATGCCGCCATTCGGATTCGGAAGAGGCTGATGCCAGCGCGCCGGGCCGCCTCCGAGTTACCGCCAATCGCGTATAGATACTTGCCAAACCGTGTCCGGTTGAGCAGGAATGTCCACAGCACCAACACTGCGACGATGATGGGAACTACCCACGGCACACCGCGCAACTCGGCCGTTCCGCGCCCGCGATTGACGTTGCAGATAAGGACTGCCGCGACTGCTGCGACTGCCACCGCCACGAATTTGATGACGGTGAGAGCGAAGGGTTCAGTCACTAGGTTCCGCGCGTGCTGGCTGGCGCTGCGTCGAAGCACGACGATCGCGTACAAGACCAGCGCCACGATCGTCACGGTCCAGCCGAGGACCGGCGACATATTGCTATTGACCATTCCGGATATGACATTGTTCGAGATCGTCAGTGTGCCGCCAGCGGCGGGTCCGCCGATCTCGTTGATTGAATAGATCAGCACGCCCTGCCAGCCGAGTAGCCCAGCGAGGGTGACGACGAACGATGGCAGGCCCAGCATGGTAATGAGCAGGCCCTGAAGCGCGCAGATGACGGCTCCGACGGCCAGTCCTGCTATCAGTGCAATCCACCACGGCCAGGACGGCCCGAACGTTGTTGACGACAGCGAGACCGTCGCTACAGCGCTGAGGGCGCCGACGAACCCGATGGACAGGTCGATTTCGCCGATCAACAGTACGAATACTTCGGCCATGGCCAGCAGGATTAATGCCGAGCCCTGCGTGAGGAGGTTCGCCAAGTTGCCCGCAGACAGGAACACCGGGCTTTTGATTTGGAAAAAGATAACGATGATGACGAGTCCGACTAGTACGGGCAGCATGCCGCTTTCGCCGCGGCGCACGCGAAGGGCCCAATTGCGAACATATTCTCCGAACGGCGCGGCGCCGTCGGGTGCTCTCGAGTCACGTTCTACGGCGCCGTCCATTGCCGTGGCAGTGCCGTCGGGAACGTCCGCGCTGCTGTGTTGCCCTGCAGTGGAGTTGTCATGTGCTGTCTCGGACATGGTTATCTTTCGCCCTCGTGGTTCAGGGTGCGGTTCGCAGCGCTCGGGCTCTCGCCCGTTGTGGTCCCAGTCGTAATCAGTTCCACTGCGCTTTGGGTGTCAAAGTCACGGACCGGACCTTGGGCGGCCATGCGGCCGAGGTGCAGCACGGCTATCTCGTCGGCGACCGAAAATACGTCATTCAAGTTGTGTGAGATCACCAGTACGGCGATCCCGCGGCCGGATAGTCGATGAATGAGGTCAATCACCATCGCGGTCTGCGACACGCCGAGTGCGGCGGTCGGTTCGTCCATGATGACGAGCTTCGCATCCCACATGACGGCTCGGGCCACGGCGACTGCCTGGCGCTGGCCGCCGGACAGGGAACCGACCGGTTGGCGGATCGAGCGCACCGTCACCACCGACAGATCGGCGAGCGTTTGGCGGGCGCGTAATTCCATTGAGCCAACGTCGAGCAGCCGGTGGGATAACATCTCGCGACCGAGGAACATGTTGTCAACGATGTCCAGGTTGTCGCACAAGGCGAGATCCTGGTAGACGGTCGCGATCCCCAACGCTGCCGCATCTCGGGGGGAACGAAGATTTATCTGTTCGCCCTGCCAGCGGGTTTCGCCGCCGTCGATGGTGAGAATGCCGGAGATGGTCTTTATGAGCGTCGATTTTCCGGCGCCGTTGTCGCCAACCAGTGCAGTGACCTTGCCAGCCTCGACGGTTAGGTCGACGCCAGCCAGCGCCTGCACGGCGCCGAAATTCTTTACGACGCCGTGCAGGCTCAGTAGCGGTGTTGTCATTTCAGCTTTCTCGTCAGCCCGAGATTCCAGCGGTCTTGCACTGCGCTTCGTAACCCTTGCAGAGCTGCGCAGCGGGGGCGGCTCCGTCCTTGACGACAGTGGCGTTCATGTTCTTAGTCGTCACCCAGAGGGGGGTCATCAACACAGACGGCACGTCGGTCTTGGTCTGTGTGTCCGGAGTAGTGCCGTTGACCAGTGACGCCGGCGGTGTCTGCCCCGCACGCAGGTACAGCGCTAGCGCGGCGGCAGCTTGTGCCTCCAGGTAGATCGGCTTGTATACCGTGCCGCACTGGTAGCCGGTCAGGATGTTTTGAAGACCGCCGAGACTGGCGTCCTGCCCAGTCAGCGGGAAGGTATTCGCCTTGACGCCTTGCTTCTTCAGGTAGGTGACGATCGGGGCGGTATTGCCGTCGTTCGGTGTCACAGCGGCGTTAGCGTCCGGATGAGCAGTCAATGCCTGCTCGAACTCAGTAGCTGCTGTTGGCGGATCCCATGTTCCGGCAGGTGCGGCGACCTTCTTATAAGTGCCCGCGTCTTCGAGCGGCTTTAAGACCGCGTCGTAACCTTGCGCGAATAGCGTGGCGTTGTTATCCGTGGGCGCACCGACCATTTCGATGAACTTGACGTCCTTCACGCCCCAGTCGGTGGCGCACTGGACGAAACCGTTGCCGATTAGCGTGCCGACCGCGACGTTGTTGAAGCTGACGTAATAGTCGCGGCTACCGCCCAAGGTGAGGCGGTCATAGTCGATGACGGGCACGCCATGCGACTTCGCGTACGTCTCGATCTGTGCGCCGGTACCGGAGTCAAGTGGATCGACAACGAGAACGGTGGCTCCGGCTGTGATCGCATTTTGCGCGTCCGTGAGCTGAGTAGCTGTGCTGCCTTGGGCATTGACGATGGAGAAGTCATCCTTCGTCAAGCCAGCCATGGTGAAGGACTTCTCCAGATACGGTGCATCGAATTGCGTGTACCGAGCGGAGGTAACAGTGTCCGGAAGGATGACAGCGATCTTACCTTTGCCTGCGGTCGCGACGTCCTTGAGTGTGGCCATGGCCGCGAAGTCTGCGGTGATGGATGAGGCGGAAAGTCCTGCACCACCACTCGCGCTGCTGCTTGCTTCGGTCGACGCGCTGCTGCTCGATTCGGCTGGCGCCGAGGAACTTGCAGAACTCTCGGTGGGGGCGCTGCTCTGGCTTGCGGACTCGCTGGACGGCGTCGATGCGCTCGAACTCGCTGTTCCGGTACTGCTGCCGCATGACGCGATGACGAGGCTCACTGAAAACAGTGCTACCGCAAATGCGGACTTCTTACCAACAAACATCAGGTCTCCTTTCGTGATGACGGTAACGCCGCCCGAAATGCCGGGTGCAGCGTGGCCTGAGAACGCTGGGAAAAACGGTAACTAGCTTCGATGCATGACGAGATACTGCACAGCAGTACCGGCCAAGCGCCGATGTATCTCACGCTAATCGGGACTCCGTTAACAGAAACGGAAAAATTGCCCTTGCGGCATGAATAAACCATTAACGGGGTGTGCCTCAGGTGGTGTCTGCCCGTCAAAAGGGGGGATTGCTCAGTGTGGTGGGCTTGCTGGGCCCGGCGCGGCGGCCGGTGGGGTGGGTACAGCGGCCGGTGGGACAGGTCCCACGAGCCGGTATCCGGCCCGCGGTTCGGTCATGATCATCGGGTCGCCGCCGTCGTATTCGAGTTTGGCCCTGAGCCTGCGAACGTAGACTCGCACGTACTCGGTTTCGGTCGCGTATGCCGGACCCCAGACGCGCTGCAGCAATGTGGTGTGGCTCAGCAGGCGACCCCGATTGACTGCGAGTTCCCGTAGCAGTGCGTATTCGGTAGGCGTTAGGTGTATCGGGTGACCGTCTCGCCGGACCTGGCGAGCCGTGAGGTCCAAGGTGATGCCGGCGCCCAATTCGATAGGTCCCTGGGGGGCTGATTCACCGGCGGGACGGGTACGGCGCAGCGTTGCCGTCATACGTGCGAGAAGTTCCTCGATACCGAACGGTTTGGTGAGATAGTCGTCGGCACCCGCATTAAGCGCGGTGACCTTGTCGTGTTCACCGCCTCGGGCGGAGACGACAATGATTCCAACAGAGGATATTTCGCGCATCGACTTGCATAGTTCGAAGCCGTCAGTCGCTGGCAGCATGAGATCGAGCAGAACGATGTCGACTGATTCGGACTCCAGTAGTTCGACTACGTGGGCGCCGGTCGTGGACACGACCACGGCGAAGCCGCGCACGAGAAGGTTCGCGCGGATCATGTCGACAATGTTCGGGTCGTCCTCGACGACCAACACTGTTGTCGCAGGTGCATCCTGCCTCATGGTCACGATTCGGACTCACTGCCTCGTACTGTGGGGTCTTCTTGGAGCACGATGCGCCATCGGGTGCCGCGTGCCACGGGTTCCGCTGCCACCGTACCGCCGTGGGCCGCGATGATTCCGCGGACGATCGACAATCCAAGGCCGGAGCCGGACGTTGCGCTGCGCAATGAGTCACCGTCGTCGGCATCACCCGGAAGTCCGATTCCGTCGTCCGTAACGGTAATGGCGACGCCGCTGTCACTGGGTGAGACCTCAACGGCCACCGCAGTTTCCGGTGGGTTGTGTCGGATGGCGTTGCCGATCAGGTTCACGAAGACCTGCTCAAGCCGGTCGTGGTCAGCCCACACGTCCGGAAGCCCAGGTGCCGCGTGAATCGTGACGCGTGCCGCGGCCGATGCGGGTAAGCAGGCGCGAGCCGCATCGAGGATAAGCGGCAGCACGCACCAGTCCCGATTAAGCCGCAGCACGCCGGATTCCATCGCGGAGAAGTCCAGCAGGTCCCCGACCAGCCTGCCGAGTCGGTTTGACTCGTCGGCGATGCGGGTCAGGAACGTGTGTTGAGACGCTGGATCCCATTGCACATCGGGCTGCGTCAGGCTTGACGCGTACCCGCGGATGGCGGTCAGTGGGGTGCGCAGCTCATGCGAGAGTCGCGCGAGGAATTCGCGCTGTAGTTGCTCGGCGCGTCGCAGAGCGGCTGCTTCTTGCCGGGCCCGGTCGGCCACCTGCCGTTCGAAAGCGAGGCTCAGGAAGTGAGCAGTGTCGGCCAATAAGTCGTGGCTGTCACGGGCCGATTCTGTAGTGCCATCGACCCGGTGGCCCTTCTTGTGGTCCCGCCACCGGGCCAGAAGGACACCGCGACCCGTGGGTGTTGCAACAGCGCTGGCACCGTAACCGTTGATCGGCAACCATTCCCGCTCGTTCGTTTTCATCAGTTGCACGGCCTGCTCACAGGCAGCATCGACGATGGTGCCAGGTATGTCGATGGCGTCTTCGGGGGCTGCGCCGTCGTCTTCGGGGCGGAGTGCGGCTGCGGAGTCAGCGCTCCACGAGTAAATACCGGAGACGCCCGCCGTCGCCCATCGGATTCGCGGCCCGCTGGGTTGCGGCTCGCACAACACCACGCATGCGGCGCCGGTGCCGGCTCGGAGCACGTCGAGAGCTTGCAACAAGGTCGTGTCGAACGCCGCAGGGCCCGACAGTACTTCGAGCGCGGAGCGAATCGTCTCCAACACCCGGTTGCGAGCGGTGATCTCGTCGAGGAGCCGTTCGTGGTCGATAGCGCTCGCGGCATACCCCGCGTACAGACCGGCCAAGTCCAGCTCGTCGCGTGTTGATGTTTGGTGTGGCGCAGTGAACACGGTGATGGCGCCGAGAACCCCTGTCGACCCAATGATGGGCACGATGAAGCACTCGCCGCCCAACCCGAGACTGCGTAGCCACGGGCCGTGCGACTCGATCGCTGCCGTGCCCGACTCGATGACGGTTCCAATCGGGCCGTTTCCGACGGTGATATGGCTAAGCGTGCCTTGCTGTGGTGGCGACAGACCGGCCGAGCTCGCCAGGTCGACTGCGCCACCGCGCCGTATGTGCAGGCACAAGCTGCCGGTGCCTAGAGCTGCTCCCAGTGCGGTCAGGATGAGCGGGAGTCCAGACTTGAGGCCACCGCTGGTGGCGAGCTGGTCGGCAAGGCCTTGGATGCGCAGCAACTGCCGCCGCGCGGATGTAGCGACGCGCTTGCCGGCCAGTAGTGCGGCTAGATCGTCGACGTGGGTGACCGCAGGGTCCACCTCCGTGACGATTCGCCCGTGCCGGAAGACTGCGATGCGGTCGCACTGGCGCAGTAGCTGGTGGAGGTCGCTCGAGACGAGGAGAATTGCCGCTCCGCGTTGCCGCTCCCTATCGAGAAGATTTTCCACCACTGCGGTTTCGCGCGCGCCCAGCGCAAATGTCGGGTCGTCGAGGACGAGCAAATCCGGCTCGTCACGCAGCGCCCGTGCGATGGAAACGAGCTGCTGTTCGCTGCGAGTAAGAGTCGCCATGGGTAGGAGGATGTCGGGGAGGTCGATGCCGAGATCGCTGACGAGCCGCTGGGCGGCGACGCGAATCCGGTGCGCGGAGCGCGCCATCCACTGTGTCTCGGCGCCCAGCATCAGGTTGGACGCGATATCGAGATTTCCGCATTGCGCGATGGTTTGCCATACGACTCCGATGCGTGGGCTTCGGAGTGCCGGCAAACCCTCTGAGATTCGATGGTTTGCACAATCAATGAAGCCCGATGTCGCGCGCAAGTCACCGGCGATACAGCTGACCAGAGTGGATTTACCGGCGCCGCTTTCGCCGGCGATACCGACGATTTCCCCCCGAAGTACATCGAGGGTGATCTCCGACAAGATCTGCGCGTCGCGCACGGTCACACTGACACGGTCTACGTGTAGCACCGATGTCGACTGCGTCATCGCCTGAGCCATGGTCCTATTGTGACCATAATGCGCACTGACGTGTCACCCCGGAACGACGCTGGGCTCGAAGGACCCGCTGCACCCTCGCGCGGCTAGTAGCCGAGCACGCGACCGAGGTACTCATTGCGCCAGAGACCCTTCGGATCAACTTCGCGCCGCAACTCTGTGATGTCAGCGAACCGCGGATACCGACCACGTAGCACTGCCGCGTCCAGACTGTGCAGTTTGCCCCAATGTGGGCGGCCGCCGTGGGACAGCATGATGTCCTGCACCGCCAGGAAGTACCGACCGAATGGCTCATGCACATACCGGTGTACGGCCACGTATGCGGTGGCCCGGCCATAAGCAGTGGATAGCGGGATGTCGTCAGCGGCGGCTACCCGCACCTCCAAGGGGAAGGTAATTCGCCAGCCTCGGTTCTCGATCAGGTCACGCACCTGTCGGACTGCGTCCGGAAGTGCCTCCACATCAATCCCGTATTCCATCTCGCGGAAACGCACCCGCCGGCTTGTGGTCAGGATCGCTGTCGATGTGTCGGTATAGCTACTACGCGACATCATTTGTGCAGCAAGGTGATTCATTGCCGGCACCGCCGACGGTAGAGCCAGACCAATACTGCAGACCGCCCCGAACAAGCCGTTCTGCGTCACCTCGTCGTCCACGAATGCCCGTGCTTTCGATCGCGGGTGGCGCGCAGCGGTGTGGGGCAACCGAGTGTTTTCCTTCACGGCTGCAATTTCCGTGTGTGGAAAGAGGTAGAACTCGAGGTGGTCGACGGCCGCGGCGCGCGCTGGGAAATCGTCGAGTAATTCGTCTATCGGCTCCGGGTGTTCCTGCGCCAAGAGGAGGAACTCCGGCACGCACTTCACCCGCACCTCGGTGAGCACGCCGAACGCCCCCAAACCCAACCGGCCGGCGGCGAATAACTCCGGGTGGTGGCTCGCGTCGGCATCTACCGCGCTGCCGTCCGCCAACATAATCCGCACGCCGGTCACCTGTCCAGCGAGCCCCGTGAAGCCGAGCCCGGTGCCATGTGTGCCCGTAGAGATCGCACCAGCGAGGGTTTGCCGGTCAATATCGCCGAGGTTCTCCATGGCCAAGTGATGCGGTGCAAGCAGCTTCGGAATGTCCCCGAGTCGTGTGCCAGCGCCGAGCGTGACCTCACCCGTGGCATGGTCAACATGGCGAATGCCAGTGAAATGATCGGTGCGCAGCAGTACTCCGTCGGTCGCAGCGATCGGCGTGAAAGAGTGCCCGGAGCCGACCGGCCGGATCGACCGCCCAGCGCATGCCGCTGCCGTGATCACGTCCGAAAGGGCCGACTCGTCTTTCGGTGTGGCAATGTGCTGCGGATAGGCGGAGGCGCATCGCGCCCAGTTTCGCCAACGTTCGCTCATCTCAACCACCTCATTTAAAAGACACGGCCTTCGCCGCGGTACGTCCGGATGGTCTCGGTGACCTGGCCGCGTTCCACCAGGTGCATCTCGTTCAAGTGCTCGGCGACTTCCCCCGATTTCGCGTGCCGCATCCACACTTGGTCACCTACCTGCAAGTGGCGTGCAGCGCGTCCACGTAGGGGTGTTTGCACTTCACCGGCTGCCTCTGTGCCGATGTACCGCAATCCGCGAGGATACGTAGGCACCGGTAAGCGGTCTGCGCCAGGTGGACCCGACGCGATCCACCCACCGCCCGCGACTGTGACGATGTTTCGCGCCGGCCGGCGAACCACCGGCACGACGAAATACGCGGCCGGAGTAGGTCGGAACCCGGTGTAGTGATCGAACAGCGCTGGTCCAAGCAAACCGGAACCGGCGGCAATCTCCGTCACGGACGGATCGGCGCTGGTCGACTCAATCGAGCCCGTGCCCCCGCCGTTGACGAATTCCAAATCGGCTACCTGTCGTACGGCGGCTACTACTGCGGGGCGCCGCTGGGCCAGTTCAGCGGCCGAGCGTCGCTGCATGGCGCGCACCACCCGGGCTCGCGGCCCGGAGCCAGCGTTGCCCACGCCGGCGATCTGTCCCTCGTAAGCCATGAGGCCCACCAGCCGATATCCGCCCCGGCGCGAGATATTCCGGGCCAGATCTGTTGCCGCCGACGTGGTTCGGATCGGTGAGCGGCGCGCGCCGATCGTTACGAGATATCCCGCCGGCCGATACGCGGCGTCTAAATCCAGACAGACGCGCAGCGCCCGGCGCCGAGGGCCTGGACAGACCGCGTCGATGAAGTCCAAGTGCTCCGCCTCGTCGACCATGATCGTGATCTCTGCCGCCAGTTCCTCGTCACCCGCTAGCTCTTTCAGACTCGCACGATCCGCCGTGGGGTAGGCGACGACCAGATCGCGGAAACCGTTGCGGCGCAGCCAGATCGCCTCTGCCAGCGAATAGCAGAGCAGACCGGCGAAGCCCGGGTGGTCCAGCACCTTGGACAGCAAGGCCCGCATCCGCACCGACTTACTTGCGACCCGGATTGGTTTGCCAGCGGCTCGCCGCGTGAGATCAGCCATGTTGGCCTCCAGCGCGGCGCCATCCAGCACGCCGAATGGGGGATCGAACGTGGCGAGCGCCGCGCGAACAGCGTCATACATTTTTGGCTCCTTTACTTGTATCGACGTCGGAAGCCGCTGCGGACGGAACGGCGACCGCGGCCAGATCAGCGGCGAATGCGGAGAGTGCGGCGCGCGCAGCGGCGCTGTCCAGGTCGACGATGTAATGCAGCGTGAGGCCGTCGACGATGGTGACGACCTGCCGGGCCAACACGTCCACCGGGCGATGCCAGCGCACCCCGAGCGTCGCTGCCACAGTGTCGAGGACATCGCGTGCGCCGTCGAGATAGCGGTGGTATTGCAGCCTCGCTATCTCATGCGAATCATCGCTGCGCAACGCTGCCACCGTGATCTCATAGAGCACTTGGTGCGCTCCCAGGTCGGCCTCGACTAGGTCCCAATACGCCAATAGCGCCTGCTCCACGGCGACGGCCACGTCGCTAGCGTCAGCGATCGCAGCGTCTGCGGCGGTGATCTGCATCGGCACCAGGCGGACGGCGATCTCGCGCAACATATCGTCGCGGCTGTCGAAACAGTAATGGAAGACGCCTTGTGAAACGCCTGCCTCTGCGCAGGTCGCGCGTGTAGTAGCGGCGGCCAAGCCGCTGCGGGTCATCACGGCCCAGGCGGCATCTAGTAGCTGCGCTCGGCGCTCGGCGAGCGGAATTCGTGGCATGAGGCCCCCTTCGCCAGCGGTGGTGACAGCACGGGTGGGTGAATGGTCGCATGACTTGGTCAATTGACCAAGAGATTTCTTTAAACCCTTGACTTGCGCTCGGACCAGGCGGAATAGTCCCGGACTATGACGGATCACACAGGTTCGAGCAACGAGCGGACCGCTCGGGGATCGCACGCGGTTCGCCGCGGGCGAGTGTCCATCTCGGCGGCCTTCTTCGCACAGGGCTTCGTGTTCGCCGTGGTGCTCACCCATCTGGGCGCGTTCGGAGACGCCTGGAATCTCGACGACCTGGGGCTGACCATCATCATGTTCTCCGTCGCGGTGTTCGCCGCGGTCGGATCGGTGGTCGCCGGGTTGCTCTCCGCGAGGTGGGGTAGCGCGGCGGCTCTGCGCGCTGGATTGGTGGGTATCGCGGCCGCTGTGGGCGTTGCGGCGGTGGCGCCGAACTTCGCCGTCTTCTGCGTGGGACTGGCGATCTACGGTGGGGCACTTGGCTGTGTCGACGCAACCACCAACATGCAAGCCGTGGCCTGCGAGGCGCTGCAGGGCCGGTCGATCCTCACCTCGTTTCACGCCGCGTGGAGTGCCGGCGGCATTCTTGGTGCGTTAGAAACCTCCGGCACCGCGTCCTGGCAGTGGAGCTTGGGTGCGTCGCTGCTCGTGGCGCTGATCCCGCCGCTCCTCGCCAGCGGTATGCCACTACTTGGTATGACGACAACAACCGAGCCCGCCGTTGCTAGCCCCGCAATGCCAGGTGAGCTCGCCGCCCTTAGCGGCAATCCCCATCCTGCGCCGGTGATCCCGTGGAAGACGGTGTCAATACTCGGCGCTGCCATTGTGCTGTTCTATATCGCGGATTCGGCCACGCAGTCGTGGTCCACGATCTACCTACATGATGTATTGACCGCTTCCGCTGCTGTAGCCCCGCTTGGCTATGCCGCCTACCAGGCCAGCAGCCTGGTGTCCCGCGGATTCGGGGACCTGCTGGTGCGTCGTTTCGGCCCCGTCGCCGTGGTGCGGATGTCGGCCGGGGTCGGCACAGTCGGTCTCGTCATGGTGGTGTTCGCGCCCGCTTTGGCATGGGCGATTGTTGGCTTCGGCGTGCTGGGTCTGGGGATTGCGGTGGTGGCGCCATTGACATTCGCCGCGGCTGGTCGCCTGGCCGACGCGCAGCCAGGAGCCGCGACCGACCCGCGCATTCGACGGCGTGCGGCCGACGCGATCGTCGCCCGGATCAACCAGTTCAACTACCTCGGCTTCGTGCTGGGTGGCGTGCTCACCGGGCTTGTCGCCTCGGGCTCGTCCATGCGTGAAGGATTCATCGTGCCGCTCGTTGGGATCGTGCTGATCCTGCCGCTTGCGCATGTGTTCGTCCGGCGCGCGCCCGCGCAGGACGAAACTGCACACGCACACCAGAACGCTGGACACCACCACCTGAGGGACGACGAAAGATAGCACCATGGTCGCCGGATTACCGGGTGAGTTCGTTTTCGGAGTCGCCACTGCCGCCGCACAGATAGAGGGCGGCGCCGCAGAAGGCGGCCGCACCCCGTCGATCTGGGACGCGTTTGCCGCTGAGCCCGGAAGAATCGCGGACGGCTCAACCCCAGAAGTGACCTGCGATCATTACCATCGATGGCGCGAAGATGTCGCACTTATCGCCGACTTGGGCGTTGACGCGTATCGACTGTCGATCTCCTGGTCGCGCGTCCTGCCTGACGTTGCCTCTTCGGTGAATAGTGCCGGTATCGCGTTCTACGACAGGCTGATCGACGAACTGCTCGCTCAGGGGATCGCGCCGTGGGTCACGCTGTACCACTGGGACATGCCCAACGCATTGATGAAGCGCGGCGGCTGGCTGGACCGCTCCAGCGTCGACGCGTTCGCGGAGTACGTCACTGCGGTGGCCGATGCGTTGGGCGATCGGGTGGCGGCATGGATAACACTGAACGAACCTGTGGTCCATACCGGTTTCGGGTACGCGCTCGGCACCGAGGCGCCGGGGCTGACCTTGCTAGGTGGGGCATTCCAAGCCGCACACCATCAGCTGCTGGCACATGGCCGCGCCGTCGAGATCCTCCGTGACACAGTGGGACTGGTAGGAATCGTCAACAACCACACGGTGGTGCGACCGGCGTCGCAGTCCGATGCGGACTTGCTGGCCGCCGGCATGTACGAGATTTACCACAATGCTCAGTACGCCGAGCCGGTGCTCGCCGGAAGCTACCCGGCCGCGCTGCAGATGCTGCCAGGCGCCACGTGGGACTGCATCAAACCGGGTGACATGCAACAGATCTCGGCGCCTCTAGACTTCTACGGGGTCAATTATTACCAGCCGACCGTCGTGGCGGCCGCGCCAGAAGACGCCGACATGCCATTCACGTTCGTCACGCCGGATGCTGGTCCGGTCACCGACTTCGGCTGGCCTATCGACCCGGCCGCGCTCACGGGACTGCTCGTTGGGTTGCGCAGCACCTATCCCGGCATGCCACCCGTCTACATCACCGAAAATGGTTGCGCCTATGACGATGTCTTCTCCCCCGATGGGAATTTGCGCGACGATACCGCTCGGGTCGACTTCCTCAACCGGCACCTTGGCGCGGTCGTCGACTCGATTTCAGCCGGGGTGGATGTGCGCGGATACTTCCACTGGTCGCTGATCGACAATTGGGAATGGGCCGAAGGGTTCGCGCGGCGCTTCGGCTTGGTGCGGGTCGATTTCGGCACACTTGCCCGCACGCCGCGCGCGTCGTTCGCTCACTATCGCGCCTTGATCGCAGACCACCGCGCGACCGCGGTCTGACCCCGCTGGTCAGTCCCGTTACGGCGCTTGGAGTCAGCGTTTTCGACGCGGATCGCTGCCGCCCGGATTCGACCGCCGTGTGTCGCGCAGCTGACCAGCCACCGCTATCCATCCGCGCTTCTGCGATGCGACTGCCCACGCGCTGGGCTGAGCCTCGCTGCTGCCGTTGGAATACGCGGCGGCAACCGACACCTGGTTGCGCCCGGCGGCCTTTCCGGCGCCGAGTGCCCGATCGGCGTCGCCCAGTAAATCGTCGAGCCGGTATCCGTGTGTGGCGCTAGTCGCAATCCCGATGGTGCAGGTGATCGTGAATGTGCCGGTTGTGGGGTCGGCGTCATTCTTGAGGATAAGTGGCATATCTTCGCGGATGCCGACCCGTGACGTCGTGAGGTGACCGAAACGATGACCCTGGATGGACACCGCCCGGCGGATCCGTTCGGCGGCGTCGACCGCGGAATCGTGCGGCAAATTGAACAGGGTGACCACGAACTCCTCACCGCCAAAGCGGCCGATCATATCGCCCGGGTTGACTTGGCTACGTAAGGTGGCGGCGAGGCTCTCCAGCACCTCATCGCCGATGATGTGCCCATGGCTGTCGTTGACTTTTTTGAAATGATCGATGTCTAACATGAGTACCGCGACTGGATTCTCGTGCATCGCTGCCGCGCTGATTAGATCGCGGCTTCGGTCCTCCCAATGCCGTGCGTTCGGCAGGCCGGTCTTCGGATCGATGAGTGCGCGCCGTTCCAACTCCGGCCAGTGCAGGGCGAACGACGCCAGCAGCAGCGGGGCCAGCGCTGCCAGCCCAGCGAGTGGCGAGGTGACCATCGTGACTGCAGTGAGCAGACCCGAGAACGCGCAGCCGAGCTGGATGAGGCTCCAGCGGTAATCCAGCCACAAGGCGGTGCCCGACGGGGTGAAGAACACCTGTGCCGCTGCCAGCGCGATGATGGCCCCGATTAAGTAGAGCGCGCCGATGGATACGACGCCAGCGAGTAGTAGATCATCGATCCAGCGGGCCACGGCGAGGGTCGAGACCGTGGTGAGGACCGTGATGGACGCGACAACAATGCGCGTCGGCAGCGGGTGCGCGCGCCGAGTGAAACTGAGAGACAAGGACAGCGCGAGTAGCAGACCAAACCCCACTGGGGGGCAGAGCAAGGCGGCCGGCAGTAGCCACACTGTATGCACATCCCACGGTGGGGTATCGGCCGAATCTGGCGGACCGAATATGCGGTTCAGGGCGTACCCAAAAATCGCTACGGCTGCGAGTACGCCGACGATGAACCATTGGTTGCTATCCGGCAAACGCCAGTCGGAGGCAACACTCCACGCGAGTGCGGCAATGGCCACCGCCACAATCGCTGCGACCGTCCACCGGCTCGTCTGCGAGGGCTCGTCGGACATGTCGTCAGGGTACCTGCCGCAAGTCACGATCTATGCCGCTATAGCCGCCCCTCAACATGTCTTGCGTCAGCGCGTCGCGCCTGGATATGGCCTCGGATGTTGTCGCTCAACGGCATCGGCCCGCCGCGCTCACATGGTGCGAGCGGAGCGGGCCGGTGAACACCGTCATACTCGGTGTTGTTGCCTATCTGGACGGTCAGGCTTGCACCTTGTCTGCAAGCGCGACTATCGCCTTGGTGAAACATTCCATCGGCGGGTTGACGAGGCCAGCGCCGACTTGACCCGTGCCCGCGACCTTGCCAGCCATGCCGGTGTTGATCTGCGGAAGTACACCGGTGCGCAGCACTCGGGTCACGTCGATACCGGTGGGGGCGCCGCGGAACTCGAGGATCGGGAGAGCGAACGCCGGGTTCTCGGCCAGGGTGATCTCGTACATGCGGCGGGTGACGGCCAGCGCATCAGCAACCGTTCCGCCCACGAAGCGCACGATCGCTGGCGCTGCCGCCATCGACATGCCGCCGAAACCTGCGGTTTCCGCGATGGCTGAGTCGCCGATGTCCGGGTTCGCATCCTCCTGCGTGTAGCCAGCAAGGAACAGTCCGACAGGGATGTCGGCTGGGCCGGTAAACCACTGGTCGCCGGTGCCGGACACTCGGACGCCGAAGTCGGTGCCGTTGCGACAAAGCGCGGTGACCATGGAGGATCCCGGCACATTAGCGGCAGCATCGCCCATCAGCTTGCCGCAGGGCATGCCGAGGTTCAGGAAGAAGTGTTCGTTACCGCCAATAAAGCTGAACACGTCTGCGACATCCTTGGCGGGCAGCCCCGCGGAGATCAGCCACGGGCTGATGTCGCGCAGGAACATGGCCGACCCGGCGCGGTTGCGGTTGTGGCCCTCGTCGCCCATCTGCATCATCTGGCCGACTAACGCGGTGATGTCCAGCGGCTTGCCTGCGGCGACGGTGGCGCGCACCGCCTTCTGCAGGGCTGGCCCGAGAATAGCCGACATCCAGCGCAGCCGCTCGATTACCTCGGCCGAATAGGCGCCATAGCGGAGCACCTTTCCCAGGCCTTCATTCAGCGAGCAGTAGGCGACAGCGCCCGTCTTTTCGTCCTGCAGCTTGTACATCCACATGGAGGGCGATACCAGACCGGCCATGGGTCCGACGGTGCCGTGCTCGTGACACGGTGTGAACGAAATCCCTTCTCCTGCGGCGAGTTTCGCTTCGGCCTCTTCCGGTGTGTCGGCAAGATTCTCGAACAGCATCGCGCCGATGAGCGCGCCGCGTAGCGGGCCAGACGCTCGATCCCAGGTGATCGGCGGTCCTGCGTGGTAGAACTCGCCGGGCTTCATATTGAAGGCCTCGGTGGCTGGCACTACGTCGACCAGGTGCGCCCGGACGTCCAGCATGCGCTGCACCGCAGTGGCATTGGCCTCGACGCGGCGCGGATCGGCCAGGACCTTCGCGAGTGCGTTCGCGGAACGGTCCGGGTCGGCGGCGTCCACAGTCGGTGGCCGGAACGCCACGACGGTGACCGGTACTGCTTGGGCCCGGAGCGCGTCAGCGAGCAGGTCGATGCCGGCGGTAATCACGCTGGGAGCGCCAGCCAGAAGGCTCGAACCGGCGATCTCGGCGTCACCTGAAGAGGTGCGGACCGATTGCGCGGGTGCGGACGCGATCGCGTCCGCACCTCGCGAATCGGCACGCACCTTCGCAGTCGGAGCCGCTGCGGACTCGCCGCGGGCAGCGCGTGCGGCAGCCCGGGCCGCTGCCGCGTTCGAGAGGTAGACGTCCGCACCGGCATGCGCCAGCGCCGTGGCCACCGCTTCGCGGTTCTGCGGATCGCCGGTCGTGCCGCAGAGCGACACGATCACCGTGAGGTCTCGGC
>JBDTAR010000013.1:0-39484 GCA_039924545.1 Nakamurella sp.
GACGACGTCACGTTCGCAGGCACCACCACCAACTTCGAACCAGACCCGTCTGCCGGCGGCGACACCGGCGGCGGCGGCACTGGTGGCGGAGGTGCGGGTGATACCGGCGGCGCAGGTACTGCGCCCGGTGGTATCCAGGTTCTCGGCGCCACGGACCGGATCTCCGGTGCGAACCGTTACGAGACGTCATCCCTTATTGCCGACGTGTTCGGCACGGCAAACGCCGTGGTGATCGCGAACGGCAGCAACGCAAAGAACGGCGTTGACGCACTGGCGGCGAATTACCTCGCTGGCAGAGTCGCGGCTCCGATTTTGCTGACGGAAGCCACAACGGTCCCCGCTACGGTGCTTGCGAGTGTGAAGAGCGTGCTCACCGGATCGGCCAATCCCACGATCTACGTCATGGGTAAGTCCGATGCTGTATCGGATGCCGTCGTTAGCGCGATCAAGGCGGCTGCGGCTTCGGTCTCCACGGGCACGGTGACGGTCGTCCGGGTTGCTGGCAACAACCGCTATGAGACGTCCGCAAAGGCAGCCGAACAGGCTGGCGAAGTACAGGCGGTAAAGACTTCATCGACTCGTGCAGCAGCAAAGACCGCGATTCTCACATCCGGCGGTGTCAATGCTGACGCGCTGAGCGCCGGACCGATCTCGTACTCGATGGGCGTCCCCGTCCTGCTGACCAACGGAGCCAGCGTTGACGCCACCGTTGTGGCTGCGATCCACAAGCTCGGTATCACGCAACTCTTGGTGCTCGGCGGACCGGATCGTGTTTCGCAGGCAGCACTGAGCGCCACCGGCATCGCAGCCGACCACACCGTCCGCATCGCCGGAGTTAACCGGTTCGCGACATCAGCCGACCTCTACACATTCGCTCTGCAGACGATGGGTTATCACGGAGGCGACGACACCGACACCTACCTGGGCAACGCTTTGGGCGGCTTCCCGGATGTTCTGTCGAGTGGGCCGCTTGCCGGGAAGGCCGGAGCCGCAGTGCTGACTGTCGGTCAAGGAAACAGTCTGGACCTTGCCGTACAGGCCTACCTACGAAAGCACAGCACGGCGAATATCACTGCTCTTGGCGGACCCGACCGGGTCTCGGCTGAGCAACTGACTGAGGCACGAAAACTCGCCAACGAGTAGTAGCGAAGAAGTCAGCGGGTCCTGGGCGGGGCGCTTACGCGTCTCGCCCAGGAAGCTCTTGTGCGCGCCGGTGATAATCGATCGCAGTGGCTTCTACCCGTGCGTCGTATCAGGCTGAGCGCAGCGCCCCGAGGAAGCGGGGGGATTCGCTGCGCAGCAGGGTCGTCATACTCGATTAACCAGCGTCGGCGTCGTCACGTCCGAGACTGTCGGTGCGGGCGCCTAGGCGACTGTGTACTGCGCCAGCGACAAGCTGTGTCAGGTTGTCCGTACCGCTGACTGTCGAACAGATACCACCGACGGCGCTCGCAGTTTGTGCCGTCACATCCTGCACGGCCTGCACGAGAGCAATGATCTCATTGGCCGCCTCGCCGGTCTGCTCTGCGAGCCGCTGGACCTCGTCGGAGACGACGGCGAATCCCTTGCCGCTTTCACCCGCCCGCGCGGCTTCGATCATGGCATTCAGCGCAAGCAACTTGGTCTGCGCTGCGATCGAGGAGATTACTGCGACGATGCGCTCGATCTCCTTCGAACGTTTCTCCAACGTGCTCACAGTCTCGTGGGCGCGGTCAGCTTCCCCGACAGCGGAGTTCACCGGCTGTCCTAGCCCGGCGGCGGACTCTGACGGCTGCTGTGCAGCGGCAACAATCCGTTCGGTGACGGCGCCGACGGTGTCTTCAAACTCGGCAGCCAGGTGCAGACAGCGCTCGTCTGCGGCTGTGGTCTGCTCCTCGACCGCGAGCGTGGACAGGCGTGCTTGATCCACCTGCCGCGCGTCCCGGGCATCCAGATCACCTGCTGACACTCGATTGCAGACATCGATAAAGTCGGCAATCGTGCGCTCCCGGACGCTGTCGGTTGGCATTGGTTTGGGTGTTCTGCGGAGGAGTCTCATGCGGCGGCCCGCAGCGTTGTCGCGTACCTGCTGGACGCCAGCGATCACATCCACTCGTCGTAGCTCTGACCGCTTTCGGCGATCATGTTGTGCACGCACTGTAGTCCGAGGGCGGCGGCTTCCGCTTTGCGACCTACAGCGCGCTCTTCGGCGCGGACCTTCAGGTAGACCGGCAGGATTGCGGTAGCCAGCACTGGCGCGACGATGCGCCTGGTGGAGTGATAGCCGATGGTCAGGCCTTGGGTCCAAGTGACGGACTTACGTGCGCGAACACCCAATAGGTGACCCCGCCGAGGCCCAGATTGATGATGAACGAAAACACTTCCTGGTTCCTTTCCAGGGCGTTCCACATGTATTTGAACATGCCCGCGGCATATCCGGGTGCCGGATTTGATTGTGTCCTAGTGAAGCGTATGGACGTCGGACGCCGCTGGCATTCGCAGGAATACGTCCTTCGCGTAGGTGATGTGGCCCTTGCGATCCGTTTTAGTAACGATAATCTCGTCGTCAGCGAATGTCCGTACCGCACCAGTCGGATCTACTCATATTCGGGTTGGTCTGTCGGCTCCCCTACGTTGCTGGCTCCCGGCCCAGACGGTCCATACTCGGAGATTGCTCAGCGGGCACGCGCACTGAGGTAATCGCAATATCGACTCTGGCGGAGGAAATATGAGTCGCTCTACTGCTGTCAATCGGGTGGGGACGGTGTGGGTTAACCGGGCCTAGAGCGAGTGCCTATTCCGGCGCTGAAACGGGCGCATCCGCAAGCGGGTTATGCCATGTCTTGGCGTCAACAACGGTAAAGCGTCGTCCCGTCAATTCCGTCGGCACGATGCGCACGAACCGATGTTTTTCACCGGCATGCCATGGGGCTAATGGAAGAGTCAGCGCATCCAGGCCCTCGTACAGCCCGTCGATCGATTCGGCTTCTCCCTTGATCACAACACTCCACGCCTGCGTCGTGTCGCTGTCGTAACCGTCGACCTCGAACGCGACTTGCGGGGACGCCGTCAGAGCTGCGGCTTTCGATCCTTCGCCGGTGCGGAACACGATAGCGCCGTGATCGACGACGTAGTTGAGCGGGAAAATGTTGGGCCCGTCATCGCTCGACACTGCGAGCCGTCCGGTGCTTATCGACCTCAGCAGTTCCCAGCACTCGTGTTCGTTAAGTACCGATACGTTGGGATGTGGTTGACCGTCCATGCCTCACGGTACTTTTCAACGCTGAGCGGCGGACAGGGGCGAAGGTCCTCAGTTACACGGCTCAGCTCGCGAGCTGTGCGCCACTACGCTAAGTAGAATCTCAGCACCAGAATTCCGGCAATATCGATATCGGTCATCGTGGCTCGGGCGGTTTCCGGTTCCGCCGATTAGGCTGGCGGTACCGATCGGGTAGGTAGTAGAGGCGATCAAGACCACGCTCGCCAATGCCTAGGCCGTTGCCTCGACGGGGGATCGAAGCAGGCGCTCGCGCGTCTATTAGGCGTCAATCGATTGCGGAGGGTACAAAAACATGAAACTCGGATTACGAATCGCAACAGCGGGCGCAGCGGCGCTCTGCCTGGTAGGTATGGCCGCGTGTGGGAACGCGGCAAGCGCTACCGACACCACGCCCGCTACGAACACATCAACGGTGACGGTCACGTCGACTGTGCAGCAGCCAACCACGGTCACTGTGACGGCTACACCGACGGAATCGAAGGCTCCGACGGTTGCGCCCGGCGGACACTGCACGCTGGCTGACTTGAATATTTCGTTAGGGGAAGCCAATGGTGCCGCAGGCAGCACCTACTTTCCACTGACCTTTACGAATACCAGCTTCCAGCCGTGCAGTCTGACTGGATTCCCCAAGGTCAGCTATGTTGCTGGCGATGACAATCACCAGGTCGGTGGCGAAGCCGCACAGAATGGCACCGCAGGGCCCGCCGTAATGCTCACGCCTGGCAAGAGCGCGAGCGCAGACCTCCAGGAAGTCGTAGTGATGAATTTCCCCGACAATGTTTGTACCCCGACTGCAGTGAAGGGTTTGCGCGTGTCGCTGCCTGGTGACACTGCCGCAGCGTTCGTACCGCAGCAGAACCAGACCGGGTGCGCGGCCAAGACGCTGCCCGGCGGACAGTTCCAGATGAGCGTGCAGGCGATCTCGACCAAGTCCAACTAACGCGTCACCGCCGGGAGATATACGGCTGGCAAATAGTGGACCGCGATACTAAAGAGGCCAGGACCGGCGTGGTCCTGGCCTCTTTGGCGACCGCTGGCCTGTCGGGCGTCGACGGGCCTGTGTTTTTCAACTCAATGCGGCTTCTCGGGTATTTCCGAGCTTGGCCCCATCATGCCGAAAAACCAGCGGTAGTGCGAGGAAATTCGAACAATTTTGCCAAGATTTCAGGTGGCTTGACTGACCCTTTGGGCAATAGTCAGGGAGCCCTTTACCTTCGGCCCGGTTATCGACTGCCGGGCGGGAATATCCGGGCGGAAATATAGCGCCGCGGCATATCGCAGTGAGGCCGGGCACACATACCGCGTTCTTGTTTCCGCTGGCACACTGGAACACTGTGAGCGGGCCGCTTGCGGCGAACATCGTCATACCAGCACCGCCACACTCCACCGCTACAACAGATGAGGAAGGTTTGCCGTGCCAATCCGCGCGCTCACCGAATTCAGCCCCGCCGATCTTGACGCTTTCCGCGCCGAGCAGCAAACCGCGTATGACGCGCTTCGCGCCAAAGGTCTTGCCCTCAATCTCACGCGCGGCAAGCCCTCCGCCGAACAGCTCGACTTGGCCAACGAACTACTGAACCTTCCGCACGGCGTCACATCCGCAGACGGCACGGACGTGCGCAATTACGGCGGGCTCGCCGGTCTGACGGAATTGCGCGAAATCTTCGCGGAGTTACTTGGAGTCGATACCGCGCAGCTCGTCGCGGGCGGCAATTCGTCGCTGGTGATGATGCGCGAGGTACTCAACTACGCGCTGCTGTACGGCGCGGTTGACTCGGAACGGCCGTGGATCCGCGAGGAAACCATCAAGTTTGTGTGCCCGGTCCCCGGCTACGACAGGCATTTCGGACTGCTCGAATCACTGGGTATCGAGATGGTCACTGTCCCTATGTATGACGACGGTCCGGATGTCGCGGCAGTCGCCGCGCTGGTGAAGGACGATCCTGCGTTTAAGGGCATCTGGATCGTGCCGACATACGGCAACCCGACGGGATCGGTGTGCTCACAGGAGGTGGCCGCCGCGCTCGCGGCCATGCCGACTGCGGCGCCTGACTTCAAGATTTTTTGGGATAACGCATACGCGCTGCACCACTTGACCGAGGTGGAGAGCAAGACTGCCGACATCATCTCGCTAGCGTCGGCCAGCGGGCATCCCCATCGGCCGGTGATGTTCGCATCGACCTCGAAGATCACATTTGCCGGTGCTGGCGTCGCGTTCCTGGCTGGGTCGGTGGAGAACGTCGCCTGGTACTTGAAGCACCTTGGTGAGGGCTGCATCGGGCCGGACAAGGTGAACCAGCTTCGCCACGCCCAGTTCTTCAGCGATGCCGACGGGGTGCGGGCGCACATGGCCAAGCATCGCGCCATCATCGCGCCGAAGTTCGCAGAGCTCGACCGGGTTCTCACCGACTCACTCGAAGGGCTAGGTGTTGCGACGTGGACCAAGCCGGTGGGCGGTTACTTCGTCTCGCTGGATGTGCTCGACGGGACCGCGTCCCGCGTGGTGCAGCTCGCGAAGGATGCGGGCATCTCGCTTACTGGGTCCGGCTCGTCGTTCCCGTATCACCGCGATCCGAACAACCGCAATATCCGTCTTGCGCCCACGCTGCCGCCGATTGGCGAGGTCACGGAGGCGATGGAAGGCGTGGCCATCTGCGTAAAGCTGGCGGCAGCGGAGAAGCTTGCCGCGGCCTAGCGCCGCGCACCAACTAATCGACAAACAGAAGTGCCCGGGTTGACGTGACCCGGGCACTTCTTGGTGGTGCACCTCCCGCGCATGGGCGCCGTGCACGGACGGGCGTTTGTGCACTGTCGAGTCTTGCAATTTGTCCGGGATCCCCTATTCTTAAATGAGAGCGCTAACATTCGGGATACTCCCACGTCCGGCGGCTGCGTGCGAGGTGGACCCGCCGGTGCGAAATGCGTAGGGCTGCGCGGGACGATTCGATGGAGGACCACCGTGGAATATCGGTCAGACTTACAATCGGCCATAGACCGCGCACGGGCCGAGGTGGCTCGGCTGCACGGCGAGCTCTTCCGTTCGGGGCTCGTTGTCTGGACCGGGGGCAATGTCTCAGGACGAGTCGTCGGTTCGGATTTGTTTATTATCAAGCCATCTGGACTCAGCTACGACGAAATTACGCCAGAATCGATGGTGCTCTGCGGCCTCGACGGCAACGTCATCCCGCACACTCCAGGCAGCGAACGCAACCCGTCCAGCGATACGGCAGCCCACGCCTACGTCTATCGACATATGCCGGAAGTCGGCGGTGTCGCGCATACACACTCCACGTTTGCGGTCGCCTGGGCGGCTCGGGGCGAGGAAATCCCCTGCGTGATCACGGCAATGGCTGATGAATTCGGTGGGCCGATTCCAATCGGCCCGTTCGCTATCATCGGCGATGATTCAATCGGCCGCGGCATCGTGAATACGCTGCAGGGACACAGGTCTCGCGCCGTTCTGATGCAGAACCACGGACCATTCACCGTCGGCGCAACAGCCAAGGATGCAGTGAAAGCCGCGGTGATGGTGGAGGACGTGGCCCGCACCGTGCATTATGCGCGGGAGGCGGGTCCACTGGTTCCCATCCCGCAGGATGCGATCGATCACCTGTATGACCGCTACCAGAACGTATATGGACAGCCGGAAGACGCAAGGCGATGACCTCGCTCCCACGCTCTGACATCGACAGAATCGCCGCACTACTCGAGTGTGGGCGCGCGAGCCTCGGAATCGAACTGGGTTCCACCCGAATTAAGGCCTGCCTCATCGACAGCGCGACCGCTGACGTGATCGCTGTCGGAGCGTTCGAGTGGGCGAGCACATTCGAAAACGGTTACTGGACCTACGACCTCGACGATGTGCGCACGGGAGTGCGTGCCACCTACGCGAATCTCGCGGACGACTGTCAAGAGCGATACGGCGTGCGCCCGACTACGTTTGCCGCTTTGGGTGTCTCCGCGATGATGCACGGCTATCTTGCTTTCGACGAAAATGACGAACTTCTGTCCCCTTTCCGAACCTGGCGCAACACCACCACCGCCGTGGCCGCAGCGGAGTTGAGCAGCGCATTAGGGTTCAATATCCCGCAACGCTGGTCGGTGGCGCACTTTTACCAGGCGGTACTCGACGGCGAAGCCCACGTGCCTCGCATCGCCTGGACCACGACGCTGGCCGGCTACGTCCACTTCCAACTAACAGGCGAGAAAGTTCTGGGCGTTGGAGACGCGTCGGGCATGTTCCCGATCGGTGCGGACGGCACCACGTATGACGATGTTCGGCTGACGCAGCTGGCAGAACTGCTGGCGGAGCGCCGATTCCGCGGCAACTACGCCACTCTGTTGCCGGCAATACACACTGCTGGGCAGGATGCCGGCAGCCTGACGGAGGCAGGTGCGCAGTTCCTCGACCCGACCGGCGTGCTACAACCTGGCATTCCGCTCTGCCCACCTGAGGGCGACGCCGGAACCGGCATGGTCGCGACCGGCGCTGTTGCCCCGCGCACCGGAAATGTCAGCGCAGGCACCTCGACGTTCGCCATGGTCGTTCTGGAACATCCACTAGCGACTTCCAGGCCTGAGATCGACGTGGTGGCAACACCTTCCGGCCAACCGGTGGCCATGGTTCACCTTAATAACGGGGCCAGTGAGATCGCCGAGTGGGTGCATCTCTTCCGCGAATGGGCCGCCGCGGCTGGAGCGTCCATCGAATCGGATGCGGCGTTCGCCGCGCTGTTGGACAGCGCCGAAGTGGCAGCGCCGGACGCTGGCGGACTGCTCATGTACAACTTCACCGCAGGCGAACCTGTGGTCGATATTGCCGCCGGGCGGCCGCTTTTCGCCCGCCGCCCGGATAGCACGATGACTCTGGCTAACTTTGCCCGGGCCCAGGTCTTCGGTGTTTACGCCGCTCTGAGCGTCGGCATGCAGCTACTCGCCGACGACGGCGTCGAACTTGACCGAATGTTCGCCCACGGCGGAATGTTCCGCACTCCCGGAGCTGCGCAGAAGCTGCTGGCCGCAGCGCTAGATACGCCGGTCACCGTCGCGCACACGGCGTCCGAGGGCGGGGCTTGGGGGATTGCGATCCTCGCAGCCTACCGCGCGGTCGAGGCTCCCCAATCGCTGGAAACCTTTGTCCAGTCCGCGGTTTTCAGCCACGTCGAAACGGAAACCGTGATCCCGGAGCTGACCGATGTATCCGGGTACGCCGAGTTCATGATCCACTATCGCGCCGGACTGGAACTGGCGAGGAAAGCGTCATACTCGATTTAGAGCCGCAGATTATGAGGCGCAGCGACCAAGGTCTGCACCAGTGGACAACGTGAGGATGGGTGACACAATGCGCATTGCCGTAACAGGGTCGACCGGAAAGCTCGGATCGGTGGTGGCGCCGAGTCTGCGCGAAAAGGGGCACACTGTCACCGGGTTCGATCAGCGTGGCGAGCGCGGCCCCGGTTTCGTCCGTGTCGACCTTACCGACTTCGGGCAGGTCATCGATGCGCTGACCGCGGTTAACGACCAACATGACGGCGTGGACGCGGTGGTACATCTCGCCGCGATCCCGGCGCCCGGCATCGCCAGCGATGTGGCCACATTCCACAACAACATGGTCGCTACGTTCAACGTGTTTCACGCCGCGCGACGGTTGGGAATCAAGCGAATCGTCTACGCGTCGAGTGAGACCGTGCTCGGCCTGCCCTTTGACGTCCCGCCGCCATACATTCCAGTAGATGAGAATTATGCGCCGCGCCCGGAGAGCATGTATTCGCTGGTCAAGACGCTGGAAGAGCGGATGGCGCAGGAACTGGTGCGCTGGGATCCGTCGCTGTCCATCACAGCGCTGCGGTTCTCCAACGTTATGGTGGAAGCCGACTACGCGGAGTTCCCGTCGTTCGATGCGGATCCGCGGCAGCGCAAATGGAACCTGTGGTCGTATATCGATGCTCGCGATGGAGCACAGGCAGTCGAGCGCGCCCTCAATGCGGGGATAGCAGGGTTCGAAGCGTATGTTATCGCCTCACCGGACACCGTCATGTCGCGTCCGAATGCAGAGCTTGTAGCAGAGGTGTTTCCCGACGTGCCGGTTACCGGAGAACTCGGGGAGCACGACACGATGCTGTCGATAGCGAAGGCGCGGCGGATGCTCGGCTACGCACCGCAGCATTCGTGGCGCGACCACGTGTGATCGCCCTTGTCGTGCGACCTACCGGGGAGTGGCCGGTCTTGCGAAACGCATCACAAGACCGAGCGGTTGACCGACGGCGCCGCAGCCATTCGCGTGTCCCCGTCTATTGCAGGCCCTGGGCAAGTCTGAAGTACGCCTGGTTCCAACGGGTCTCGCGCGCGAAGGCCCGTGGGCGCGTGTCCGCATCGATGGTGAGGAGCTCCATCCGCGCTATCTCGGCGAAGTCCTCGATCGCCTCGACGCCGAGCTGCGTCGTTAGCATGGTGTGGTGGGAGCCGCCAGCAATCAGCCAACATTCGGCGGATGTCGTAAGCGACGGCTCCGGCCGCCAAACAGCGCGCGCCACTGGAAGTTTCGGCAACGGCTGGTCCGGTCCGACAATCTCGGCCACATTGGCGGTGAGCCGGAACCGATCGCGCATGTCGGCCAGCGAGACCAGCACAGCCGGACCGGGGTCCGCGTCGAACACGAGGCGCACCGGGTCTTCCCGGTTGCCGATCGCGAGCGGGTGGATTTCGAGGCGCGGTGTCGACGCTGTCAGCGATGGGCACACCTCGAGCATGTGTGCGCCGAGGATTTTCTCCTTGCCCGGCGTGAGCTCGTAGGTGTAGTCCTCCATCAGTGAGGCGCCACCAGGCAATCCGTGGCCCATCACCTTGGCGATGCGCACCAGGAATGACGTCTTCCAGTCGCCCTCCGCTCCGAAGCCGTAACCGTCGGCCATGAGCCGCTGTACGGCGAGCCCCGGTAGCTGTCGCAATGCGCCTAGAGTCTGGAAGTTCGTCGTGAAAGCGCCGAAACTACCCTCGCCGAGGAAACTGCGCAGGCCCAGCTCGATCCGAGCGCCGTAGCGCAGCGACTCGCGTCTTTCGCCGCCAGCCCGCAGCTCGGGCGCGATCGCGTAGGTGTCGTCGTACTCGGCGATTAGCCGATCGACTGCGGCGTCGGTGGCGGAATCGACTCGCTCAGCGAGGTCGGACACGTCCCACGTATTCGTCGAAACGCCCAGGCGCACTTCGGCTTCCGTCTTGTCACCCTCGGTTACCGCGACGTCGCGCATATTGTCTCCGAAGCGGGCGATACGCAGCTCGTGCGCTACGGCCCAGCCGGTTGCAGCCCGAACCCATGTGCCAATTCGTTGCTGTACCGCCAAGTGCGAGGCATGGCCGACGACCGTCTTGCGCGGTACGCCCAGCCGGGTTGCCAGGTAGGCGAACTCTCGGTCGCCGTGCGCGGCCTGGTTCAGGTTCATGAAGTCCATGTCGAGATCCGCCCAGGGCAGGGCCTCGTTCGCCTGTGTATGCAGGTGCAGGAGGGGCTTTCTCAGAGCATCCAGGCCTGCGATCCACGCCTTGGCCGGCGAGAAGGTGTGCATCCATACGATGACTCCGATGCACGCGTCGTCCGCATTCGCGTCGAGCAAAATGCGCCGGATGCCGTCACGATCCTTGAGGACCGGCTTCCAGACCACGCGGACCGGGATCAATGGCGCGGCCTCGAGGTGAGCAGCGACGATCCGCGACTGACTGACGACCTGGTCGAGGACGTCGTCGCCGTACAGATCCTGGGAGCCGGTTAGGAACCATATCTCGCGGGAAATGAACGGGTGCTCCATGGCGGCAAATTCTCCTTGTTCGGTACAGTCTTTCGGTTGCGTAGCGAGTGTCACCCGAGGAGTAATCCATCGGCAGTGGACATGAGCCGTGACACGCTGATGAGCCTCGCGTGCAACAGGTGACGTTGAGTGTGAGCGCTAACATAGAAGACTGTCAAGACCTTGCCTAGGCAGTCAGCGCACGTTATATGCTTCGGGCGGTCTGTTCGCGCGAAGGGCCGCCGCGGCATGCAGGCGTTGACTCAGGGATCGCTGCTGCTGCGAGGCCGTGCGCGATGCAGAAGGGAATCTGTCCAGTGATCGTGAGTTCGCCGAAGCTACCGGTGATGACGGATGTCGCCGCGCTTGCCGGGGTCTCACACCAGACAGTCTCACGGGTGCTCAATACGCCGGAGCTTGTCAAGCCCGACACCCGTAAGCAGGTGCTCGACGCCATCGAGCAGCTGGGATACCGGCGCAATCTGTCTGCGCGAGCGCTGGCCACGAAGCGGACTCGGCTGATCGGCGTAATCGACTCCGGCGTTTCGTATTTCGGTCCGGGACACACGACCCGTGCGATTGAGGCCGCCGCGCGTAGTGCTGGGTACGCCACCATCACTGCTGGTGTCGAGAACGCGGGCGCCAAGCCCCACGACACGCTCGAGTTCTTCCTTAACCACGCTGTGGAAGGTCTCGTCATCGTGGCGCCGACGATCGATGTTGCTGACGCAGTACGCCCGCTCGCGGGGACACTTGCGACGGTCGTCATTGCGACCGGGTTGGATGCCCCAGAGCCGATGCACGTCGTCGCAGTGGATCACGAGCAGGGCGCCCGGGACGCCACTCGGCACCTGTTGACACTCGGGCACCGCGCCATCGCTCATATCGCTGGACCAGACAATTGGTTCGACGCCCGTGCCCGACGGCGCGGCTGGGAAGCGGAATTGCGTGCGGCCGGCTTGCCGGTCCCCGACCCCATTCCGGGCGGATGGGATGCCCGTGACGGGTACGCCGCGGCTGCACGCGTCTTGACGCTGCCGGAGCGTCCCACGGCAGTTTTCGCCGCAAACGATCTACTTGCGCTCGGCCTGATGCGCCACCTGCACGAGGTGGGCCTGCGGGTGCCCGACGACATCGCTGTGGTGGGGTACGACGACAGTGAGGGCAGCGACTATTTCACGCCTTCGCTCACCACCATTCGTCAGCCATTTGACCTGGTCGGTACCAGGGCCATGTCCGTCCTCGTCAAGACGATCGAGGGCGGAAATCCATCGAACATGCTGATCGTTCCGACCCTTATCGTGCGTGAGTCGTGCGGTGCCGCAAGGTAATTCTCTGCTGAACCTTGCTGAAGTCTACTGAGCCCTACTGAACTAAGGATCCAGTGCGTACCGGACGTGGGTTGACTCCGTCCGGTGTCAGCGCAGACACGTCCTGTGTTCGGTGCCTTCTGCTAGTGCGAACAAGAAGGTGGCAGGTGCCTCAGCCGTGTCTCGAAATCCCATATTTTTCGCGAAGACGTCTTGACACTGCGAATGTGAGCGCTAACAATTACGGCTACTGGCGAGTGATAGCGACCACAGCACCGTGTTGGACTATGCCGACGGAGAGAAAGTTTTTCGAGTTCGTCGACAGAAGATCGCGCCGAATACGGTGCTAGTTCGCCCACCGTGCGTGCTCCACGTCGCTCCCGCGATCAGCCGAAGGAGGTACTAGCTATGGATCGGATGACCGATGCCGGAGGCGCCGACGATGTTCGCATCGCGTACGAAGCGGTCGGGCTTTCAAAGTCGTTCTCTTCGGTTCCCGTCTTGCGCGACGTCAGCATCAATTTCCAGCCCGGGGAAATTCACAGCCTTGTGGGCGAGAATGGCGCCGGAAAATCGACGCTGGTAAAGATCCTCTCTGGTGTGTACGCGCTGGACAAGGGCCGCCGGATTCTCAACGGAGAGGAGATCGGCCACCTTACGCCTGCTGAGGGACGTAAAAGGGGTATCTACCTCGTCCCGCAGGAGCCGCGCTTGATGCCGGATCTGTCCGTGGCGGAGAACTTGTACCTCGGCGCGCTTCCGCCTGGCCGGCTCCGTTTCACTGTCGACTGGAAGCGGACCCGTGACGCTGCGGGGGATCTCTTGGCGACTGTCGGGCTGCATGTAGATCCGCGAATGATGGCCGGACAGTTGCCGCTGGCGCATCAGCAACTCCTGGAATGCGCGCGGGCGCTAGCGCACGGCTGCCACGTGATCTTCTTCGACGAACCGACGTCGCCGCTCACTGCGCACGAGGCAGGGACACTGTTCGCCTTGATGAGGCGGCTGCGTGAGCGTGGCTACACGTTGGGATTCATCAGCCACCGACTTGATGAAGTGGAGGACCTTTCGGACCGGATCACGGTACTCCGCGACGGGCAGGTCGTGGCCGAGCACGAGCGTGGGGTCTCGCGATCGAAGCTGGTGGAACAAATGGTTGGCCGGTCGCTCATCGTTACGAAGCGAGCCCACGACCGCGGCGCCATCGGGGATGTCGTCCTGGACATCGTCGGAGCGAAGTCTGCACCGGAGGTTCGTTCAATCTCCCTACAGGTCCGAAAGGGCGAAATTGTGGGACTGGCTGGCCTGGTGGGCAGCGGACGGACGGAACTTTCCGAGGCGGTGTTCGGTTTGCGCCCGTTGCAGGAGGGAAAAGTGACGCTGAATGGTCGGGACATTACCGGTGCCGACCCTGAGGCATGCATTTCGGCAGGGTTGGTCTATCTCGCCGAGGACCGCGGCCGCAATGGGATTTTCGCTGAGGTCGACCTGAGTGGAAACGCGACCTCGTCGATCATCGACAGGCTGCCCCGTCGCCTGAAAATGCTCCGGAAGAACGCCACTCGCAAGATGGCCCGTGATGTTCTGGAGACGATGCATGTGCGGGCCGCGAACATAGATCTGCCGATCAAGTCACTCTCCGGCGGAAATCAGCAAAAGGTGATGTTGGCACGTTGGGTGCTCGCACATCCGAAAGTCGCGATCTTCGATGAGCCGACGCGAGGTGTTGACGTCGGCGCGAAGGAAGGAATTTACGAGATTATTGAGAATCTCGCAGGTCAGGGCCTCGCAACTCTGGTCATCTCCTCGGAGCTCGAAGAACTTGTCCGGCTCTGCGACCGCATCTATGCGGTGTATGAGGGGCAGGTCGTCGGCGAACTCGCCGACGACGACATCAGCGTGGACGCTGTAGGGCAGCTCGCAGTGGGGGCGTCATGATCACCACGCGGCAGGTGGATTCAACGAGCGCGCACCGCTCATCGGTCCCGGGGACGGATCTCGTCGGTGTCGGGGGGGATCTGCCCGCACAGCGGGCATGGGGCATTCGCAGAAGCCGCCTGCGAGCCATTGGATCGAGGCGGGAGCTGCAAATCCTGATAGTGATGGTCGTGATTGTTGTGGTCTCAGGAGTTGCAGATCCGGATTTCTTGAGTTCACGCATCATATCCAGCACATTCATCGCGGCGATGGTGACCGCGTTCGTCGCGCTCGGCCAAGCCTTCGTCATGCTGACTCGAGGCATCGACCTGTCGGTGGCACCGATATTGGGTTTGTCGGCGGTGATCGTCGGCTTTGCGGCGCAAGATCACAACCTCAACATGTGGGTCGGTCTGCTACTCGGCGCCGCGATCGGATTGGTCCTCGGTCTCGGTAACGCCGTGCTGATCAGTCTTTTCCGCATTCCACCGATCATCGCCACTCTGGGTACGTTCAGCGTGTACGGCGGTCTTCAGTTCGTCGTCACCGGAGGGCAACAGGTCAATCAGGTTCCCGATCAATACACCCGCTATGGCGTGGCCACCGATACGTTGTTTCCGGGCGTCCCGGTGCTGCTGATTGCCGGAATTATCGCTACAGTGATCGCCGGTCTGGTCCTCGCATACACGGTTTTCGGGCGCAACGTCTACGCGACCGGAGATGACGGCGAGGCAGCGTTCCGCAATGGGATTCCGACCAGGCGGATCACGTTCGTTGTCTACCTCGTTTGCGGGGCGTTTGCGGGAATCGCAGGCGTGATCTACCTGATGCGAACTGGTTCCGCGGACTCGCTGACGGGAACGCAGACTAACGAGAACCTCAACGCGATAGCGGCCGCGCTGATAGGCGGAGTCGCGCTGACCGGTGGGCGTGGGACAGCGCTCGGTGCGTTCTTAGGTGGCATCTTCCTGTCGTTGACCCTGTCGTCAATGGGAATCGCATTCGGCATCCCCAACGAGTGGCAGCCGGCAGGTGTCGGCGTACTGATCCTGTTGGCCGTCGTCGCCGATCCGCGGGCGAGAAGCGCCGGGCTGACTCGTCTGCGCACGTTCCGGCTTCGGAGGTCTACGCGATGAGCACCAGCACCATAGCGGTGGGGCGCGCCTCTCGCATGCCCGTTTGGGGAAGCGTTCTCGCTGCGTTGGTCATTGCCGAACTGGTCTACTTCTCCTTGACCAACAAGAACTTCTTCGGCGGCGGCAGCGGAATGCTCACCCAAATTGAGCTTTTCCTCCCCACCGGGATCCTCGCCATGGGCGCTGCAGTTGTCATCTTGACCGGCAGCATTGACTTGTCCGCCGGGGCAATCGCGAGCCTGTCCTCGGTAGTGGTCGGCACGGAGCTGGCCTCCGGCGCCAACCCGGTGGTCGCGATCCTGGTCGCACTTGTCGTCGCCGCCTTCATCGGATTGGTCAACGGACTGATTGTGGCCGTCTTCGGTATCGACTCATTGCTTGTCACGCTGGCGACTCAGTTCATCGCAAGCAGCGTGGCCGTCTCGCTAGCAGGCGACAGTCCGCCGCAAGGGTTTTCGAAGCGATTCATCGCGCTCGGGCAGGGCACCGTGGCCGGAGTACCGATCGCGTTGTTGATCTTCCTCGCGGTGACGATCGGGACTGCGGTCCTCGTCGGGCGTTCCGGCTTCGGACGGCGCATCGTATTAACCGGCCATAACCCGTCAGCGGCGCGGTATTCCGGCATTCGGGTCGCTCGCACGCTTGTCGGCGTGTTCACACTGGCAGGGCTGATCTCCGGTATCGGTGGCGTGGTGCTCGCGGCGTACTTCAATGCTGGAAGGTCGGACTCCGGGATGTCGCTGTTGCTACCTGCCATCACTTGTGTCGTGCTCGGCGGCGTGGACATCTTCGGCGGTAAGGGGCGCATTGGGGAAGTTGCGATGGCTGTGCTGCTCCTCGGATTCCTCACCCAGGGGCTGCTGAACTCGGGGTTCAGCTCGCTGACTACCACCATGGTGACCGGTCTGCTCTTGATCGTCGGACTGATTGTCAAGATCGCATTCGAGCGGCAGTCAGGCGAGTCGGTCTTTGCAGTGCTAGCAAAGCGCCTTCGCCGCGTGGGTCAGAGAGGGGAGGTGCCGTCAAGATCCTGACGCGCCTGGCCTCAAAGGCCCGACGAAACTGCGGTGTTGTCGTCGGCTGAGCCTTTTGCGCGCCGTGAAGTTCCTACCTGTCGCTGTCATATCGAACGTCTGCCGCGTCAGGTCCCCACCAATCGTATAGGAGTCCCACGAAATGTCTCGCTTTCGCAATTTCCGAAGTGTAACGGTGGCTGTAGCTGCACTGACGTCCGTCGCACTAGCTGTTTCGGGTTGTTCTTCCAACTCTTCGTCCGTGGACAGTGCTTCAGCGTCAAGCAATACGTCATCCTCCGTGCTAGTGGCGCCGTCATCCTCCGCGCCAGCAAGCGCTGTAGAGCAGAGCAGTGTCAGCTCAGCAGCAGCCGGTTCGTCCACCGCTATGTCTGCTGCAAGTGATGCCTCCGGCGCGCCGGTGACCATCATGAAGGGCGCCCCGATAACGGTCGCAATCGTGCCGAAGCTGCTCGGTCTTCCGGTGTTCGAGGCGAACGTGAAGGGCGCCAAGCAGGTTGCTTCGTCGTTAGGCATCACAATCAACTACACGGCGTCGGTGAAGGCGAGCGGCGCCGACCAGGCGCAAGTGATCCAGGGCCTGGTCAACAGTAATAATCCGCCGAACGTAATCGCCTACTCGGCGAATGACCCGACCTCGATCGTTCCGGTGCTTCAGCAGGCGGAGGCCAAGGGGATCAAGGTCATCGGTTTCGACTCGGATGTCACTGCTTCGGCCCGGCCGTACTTCATCCAGGACACTGCGTACGACGCGATGGGCAAGGCACTGATCGATGCTGTGGTCGCCAAGGATGGAGACAGCGGCTCGTTGGCGATCCTGTCGTCGACCAAAGATGCCACCGTGCAGAATGCATGGATCGCTGCAATGAAGGACTACATGGCAGCGACGTACCCGAAACTTAAGCTCGTAGACATCGCTTACGGGCAGTCGAACCAGGCGACGAGCCAGTCCCAGGCCGAGAACCTCATCAATTCGTATCCCGATCTGAAGGCGCTCATCCCGATTGACGGTGCGGCGGTGCCTGGTGCGTTGGCAGCTGTGAAATCACAGGGGGTGGTCGGAAAGATTAGCGTGTTCGGCATCGGTGACCCCAATCCAAACCAGCAGTACTTCGAGGACGGGTCCCTGACCGGCCTGTTTCTTTGGGACGAGGTCAAGGAGGGCGAACTGATCGCCTACGTCGCACGGGCCGTTGCCGACGGCACGATGCCACCGACGGGCGGCTCGTTCGTGGCCGGTGATCTTGGCACGTTCACCGTTCAGGATCAACCCGCACCGGGAACGATAATCTTCTCGAAGCCGTTGCAATTCACTAAGTCGAACTACAAGAACTACAACTTCTGATCACCACTTGGCCGACGTAGCCGCCGAAAATTAGGCGGCGCCTAGGAGAGCCGGTAGCGGAGCAAAGAAAGGCCCGGGTCACGTCGACCCGGGCCTTTCTTAGTAGTGCACCGCCCGCGCACGGGCGTCGTGCACGGACGGGCGTTGGAGAGTGCCGCTGCGATCGGCATTCAGTTATACGGTGCTCACGAACTCATCATCCGGATCTCGCTCGTACAGCGGCCACATGCTGCCGCTCTACTCGTTATTGACCCGCGTACCGACGCGATGGCGCACGCCCCGTGGTTCTGTACTCATCGTCACGGTAGGCGCGAATGTGAGCGAGAACACGATTATAATGACAAATCGTTATCAACAAGGGCCGATTTGTTATCAAATCAGACATCAAATCGGGCGTTTGATCAGGAGCGTTTGCTCAGAATGCGGCAGCGCCCTGCCAGGCGGCTGCCCACGTCTTCGGGCCGACTGCCGGCCGACCCGCAGCGTCGATCTCCCCTGAAATCCCGTTCTGCTGTTGCAGTGTTGCGACGACCTTCAGGGTTGCGTCGCCGAAATACGCGGTACCGCTCAGTGGCGCGCCGCGAAGTGCGGCCTGCCACTGGAAACACTGAAGTGCGAGCTTCGTCTGCCCGAACGACATCACAGCAGTGGGGGCAGCAGGAGCGGCCGACGCGCCGACGCCACACCCGGTTTTGGTCTGAGGCTTGTAAACGGCGTTCGGATCAGTGCCGCCGTTGGGCGTTGCGGTTCCGCCGGTTGGGGATGCCGCGAGCGACCACGCCGCCTCCCACGTGTCCGGCCCAATGATGCCGGTGACGTCGAGCCCGGCCTTCGCCTGAATATCGCGTATGGCCGCGACAGTGGATGGACCGACATAGCCGGTTCCGATCACGGCGTACCCGAGCGAGGCGATCTGCTTTTGCCACGCGGCGACCTGGGCGCCGAAGTCGCCCGCGCCGAACTCCTGACCCGGCCAGGGCACGGCTGCGCGCATGCTACTCGCGGCCACCGTTCCACCGCCGGCATTGACAAAGCTGTACGGGGTATCAAAGGACGCGGGCTGCGGCGGCAGGACGCCACTGCGCGCATCGGCGTCCTCGCTGAGCCTCGCCAGGACGGCGCACGTCCATGGCTGCCAGCCGCGCTTGCGATACAGCATGAGCGCACGGTAATCCTGCTCGGCGGGCGTCGCGTCGCTGGCCTTGCCTATGCCGCCAACGGACGCCCACGCTGACAGGCTGAATTGGTATGCACCGTAATAGCCGTTCCCGGTATCGATGTTGTATCGGTTCGACGATTCACACATGCGCAGTGCCAGCCACGCGTTGGCGGACGGATCAGCACTCGCGGTCCCGGTCCCAGCGACCATTGCCACGGTTGCGGCCGCAATGGCTGCGAGCACGGCGGCCAGCGCACGCGTGAGTCGCGTCGACCGGGGTTCATGAGTCGAACTGTCGGTGCTCCGGAAGGCTTTCCTAGCGGTGCGGCGCATAGCGTCCTTTTCCGGCCGACCGCAAACGATGCGCCGTCGTAGAGGGGGTCGCGACAGCGCATCGCTGCGATCCTCGCTCGGCCTGTGGTCTTCGAGAGGTGCTGCTGCGATGCTGCATGGTCGCGGAGGGGATCGTGTCCATGTTGATCCCTGATCGTCCGAAACTGGTCAAAACTAAAGCGGTCCCACGGGTCACTTTAGATAATGCAAGTCACATTGTTCGCGAAATGCCAGATTGCCGCAGGTCACGACAGGAAAGAAACGCCGCAGGAATTGCTCAAATTACATTGATGTCATTCAGTAGTGGCGAATTGAAATCGCACTAGGAATTACCTATGACGGCTTTCTACGCGACGCCAGTCATTGATGGTGTGCGCGCTCCAGCGCTCGGCGAGTAAGAACTCGCGCAAGGTGCCTGCGGTAGTCCGGTTCAGCGTGTCCGTCACCGATCGGGTTTGTGCCATGGGCAGCGAGTTCGGCTGCTGCCGCAAAGTCGCCGCCGGATTCCAGTACGTATTGGGCTGCCTCGGCGCGCAGAGGCGTCGGACCCATTCCGGCGAGCGCAATCCGGGTTCCGGCAACGGCCACGGCGACGATCGACCATTCGTTTGATCGCTGCGAAAACCGCTCGAAGGAGCATTTCTCGGAGCCGGTGGTTTTGATGCGCACTTCGGTGAGCATCTCGTCGTCACCGATCGCCGTGCTGAAGTAGTCGACGAAGAAATCCGCCGCCGCGACAACGCGCTCGCCGTTCCCACCATGTATGACGATGTTCGCGTCGAGGGCCAGTGCCGCCACCGGAAGGTCCGCAGCGGGGTCGGCGTGCGCCAGCGACCCGCCGATGGTCCCTCGGTACCGGACCTGGGCATCGCCGATATGCGCCGTGGCGCGCGCAATGAGTGGCACTGACTGGCGGATCACGTCGGAAGTGAGCAGGTCGCAGTAGCGCATCCCGGCCCCGATAGCGATTGTGTCGCCCTCGCGCCGTATATACCTGAGCTCGCGCAGGTCGCCGATGTCGATTAGTGCTTCTGGTGCGGCGAGCCGCAACTTCATCATCGGTAGGAGCGACTGGCCGCCAGCGAGCAGTCGAGTCGAGTCCCTGCCGATATCGGTGTGGCCCTCGCCCAGGCTGCCGTTGCGACCGTCGCCGCCCCGCAGTAAATCCAGCGCGTGCTCGACGGACCGAGCACGGGTGTATTCGAACGTCGGCAGGATCATGCCACCCCTCCCGTGCTCGCCACCCCTCCCGTGCTCGCCACCCGCCAAGGTGCGGACCGTTTGTGAAGGTGCGGATGCGATCCGGTCCGCACCTTCACGAACGGTCCGCACCTTGACGGGATTGGCTCCGGGTTCACCACGGGCGTCAGTGCCCCAACCTCTCCGCCGCGTCCTGGATCGCGCGCCACACTCGCTGCGGAGTCAGTGGCATGTCGATATGCCGGACGCCCAAGTGAGAGACCGCGTCTATGACGGCGTTCTGCACCGCTGGGGTCGCGCCGATAGTTGCCGCTTCGCCGATCCCCTTGGCCCCCAAAACGTTGTACGGGGTCGGGGTCTCGTGATCCAGCAGGGTGAATGAGGGCAGGTCGGCCGCAGTCGGAATTCCGTAGTCCGCGAAAGTCGCGGTGAGCGGATTCCCGTCGTTGTCGAAGCTGGCCTCCTCGAACAGCGCTTGTGCCACACCCTGTGCCAGCCCCCCGTGCCGCTGGCCCTCCGCGAGCAAGGGATTGAGAATGGTACCGGCATCATCGACCGCGTACAGCGAGCGAAGTTGCACTTTCCCGGTCGCGATATCAACCTCGACAACCGCTAGGTGGGCTCCGAACGGGAATGTCGCGCCGGCAGCGGCGTATAGATGCAGTGCCGAGAGCTCTTCTTCTGCCGCCAGTTCGGCGAATGTGACGAACCGATCCGGAATGCCAGCGACCGCGACCCCCGAACGCGCGCGGTCCACGACCAGATCTGCCGGATCGATCTCCCACAGCTGACCGGCACGCTCCTTAGCGAGTTCGGCGACGGCCCGAGCGGCCCCATGCGCAGCCGACCCGCCCAACTGCAGGCTGCGTGATCCGCCAGTGCCGCCGCCACGCGGCACCAGATCCGTATCGCCCCACACCAACTCGACCTGTTCCACTGGAATACCGAGCTGATCCGAGACGATCATTGCAAAGGCCGTCGCGTGGCCTTGCCCGTGTGGTGATACCCCTGTGAAAACCGTTGCAGTCCCGTCAGAATGGATGGTTACCGTTGCATTTTCCTTGCCACCGCCCGTGATTTCCACATAGGTCGACAGTCCCAGTCCGAGCTGGAAATCATCCCTGCGCTGGCGCCGCTCAGCCTGCTCATTGCGCAGCCCGGAATAGTCGGCAGCCGCCAACACTGTGTCCAATGCGGAGCGGAAATCACCAGAGTCGTACACTGCTCCGGTGAGGGAGGTGTGCGGAGAGTCGAAGCGCGGCAACAAGTTTAGCTTACGAACGTCCGCGGGATCGAGTCCAACCGTCGCGGCAAAGAGGTCGGTAGCTCGCTCGACGGCGGCGGTGGCCTCCGGTCTGCCCGCGCCGCGGAAAGCGCCGACCGGCGTTGTCGTCGTCAGCACCGAACGGGTCGACACCTCTATTCGCGCAAAGGAATACACCCCTGGGGCCATGTACGCCGTCCCGTGCGGAGTCTCGATTCCGAGCCGTGGATAGGCGCCAGCGTCTTGCGTGATGTCGAGCCGGTAGGCGATCATCCGCCCGTCGCGGGATCCGCCGATAGCCGCAATTTGTACCTGCGCCCGGCCATGCGTCATGCCAGTCAAATTCTCGGTGCGGCTCTCCGACCACCGGACGGCGCGGCCGAGAACCCTTGCGGCAGCGGCAACGGCGATGTGATCCGGCTCGGCGCCGAACTTCGCGCCAAATGCGCCGCCGACATCGGGAGTGATCACATGTACCAGGTGTGCGTCGATCCCGAACGCGTCGACAATGTTCTTCTTCGCATGTTGCGCGCCCTGGTTCGGTAGCCACATCGTGAGGTGCCGTGAATCTTCTCCGCGCTGCGAGCCGTCTCCGGGCTGTGAGCCATCGTCAAGCGAGCCGTCGTCAAGCGAGCCGTCGTCGAGCGACGAGCCGCTGCTTTCCGCGGTGTCAGTAGTCCACACTGCGGCGGCTGCACGGCCCTCGAGGGGTGCAGGCGCGACCCGATTATTCACAATGCGTTGTGACACCACCACGTCGCACCCGGCGAAGAATCCGGGATCGGCGGCGGTCTCGTTGGCGGCGGCGATATTCGTGCCAGCTTCGGGGAAAAGCAACATCTCGTCTCGAGCGGCCGCCTCCACATCGACCAGGGCAGCTAGCGGCTGGTAGTCGATTTCGACTAGCTCGCAGGCGTCGACCGCTGCCGCTTCGGTGTCGGCGACTACCAGCGCCACCGCTTGGCCCACATATCGCACCAATCCTTCAGCGAGATAGGGCTCGACCATGACGGTGCCGTACTGCGCCGTTGCCGGTGGCAGCCCGAGATCGGCGGCGGTGAGTACCGCAAGCACACCCGGCGCCGCCGATGCCACAGCAGTATCGATGGAGCCGATCCGTGCATGGGCAATGGGGGAGCGCAGGAAAACAGCGACGGCCGACCCGTCCAACCGCGGATCGGTGAGGCCCGCAGTGAAGGTCGCCTGACCGGTGACCAGCCGCGGATCCTCGATGCGGGCGACCCGGGTGCCCAGGATGCTCGAACCGGGTTGCGGTGAGAAATACGTCATACCTCAACGGTAACCGGCGAAGGACGGGCTATTCGCGTCCCGCCGGTCGAAGCGCCCTTGCGCGTTTGGCCAGTGCTGTCAGACTTAACAGCGACCCGGCCTCGTGTGCGCCGCCGGGATCGACTTCGGCGTCACGCAGCAGCTGGGAAACGAGAGTCTGCGCGGAATCGAGGGTTTGGGTCACGGTTTCCAGCGCTCGGTCGCTTCGACCGGCCTCCAGCGACCATTTGGCCGCGCTGAGGCCCTGCACGATGGAGTCGTTGATCTCGGCCGCCTGCCGATGCCAATGGGCCGCAGCGTCGAGTTCCGCTTGCGCTGCCTCTGATGCTCGCAGTCGGTCCGCCGCGCGACCCACCAGCGCGCCGAGTAACAGCATGGGCAGCGCCCGGGTCGCCCATCCAAGTGGCGTGAGTTCAATGTGCGCGGTGACTGCCCACACGACCATCAGGGCGATAGCAATCGCCCCGCCGCAGAGCCCCCATGCCATGCCGAACGTGACCGCAATGAGCGAAATTGGCAGCACGAAAAATAGCAACGTGGCTTCGGTCGGGCTGCCGGTGGTTATGCGCAGTGTGAAAATCCCCGCGTACAGAATCGCCGCGACCGTCACCGATAACGCCGGCCACCGGTAGAACCACGGCTGACCTTCGCGCGCGCTGAATGGAGACGTCATGTTTGAAGATTGCCATGCCGGGTATGACGATGCCCACGGGCTTTGGTCGGTGCAGCAGAGCCGAAGGTCCCAAAATGCCTTTTTTGACACTCCTTCAGGAACCCTCCAGTCCCTACTGTGTCGGCAGATTGGGGCTGGCAGCAGCCAAAACACGGCAGCAACCAAAACACGGCAGCAGCCAAAACACAATCGGCCGCCGCGGCGTGTGAGGCACCCGCGGCGGCCGACAAGCCGCTTATCAAAAACTAAAAAAACTGCGGAAGGTCTACTTCCCTGACGTGCCCGCAGAACCCAGCTGCTGGCAACCCTCAACGACGCGCGCGGCCATGCCGGTTTCGCCCTTCTTCAGGTATGAGCGGGGGTCGTACACCTTCTTGTTGCCGACCTCGCCGTCGATCTTCAACACTCCGGAGTAGTTCTCGAAGAAGTGGCCTACCAGAGGGCGGGTGAAGGCGTACTGCGCGTCGGTGTCGATGTTCATCTTGACGACGCCGTACGACACTGCCTCGGCAATCTCCTGCGCGGTGGAGCCGGAGCCGCCGTGGAACACCAGGCCAAACGGCTTGGCGCCCGCAGCAAGGCCCAGCTTCGCGGCGACCGCGTGTTGGCCGTCCATCAGTACGGAAGGACGCAGCTTCACGTTGCCCGGCTTGTACACGCCGTGCACGTTGCCGAAGGTGGCGGCCACGAGGTAGTCGTCGCCCTGGGGGTCGCCTAATGCTGCGAGCGTCTGCAGGAAGTCCTCCGGTGTGGTGTACATCTTGTCGCTGTGGTGACCCTCCACGCCGTCTTCTTCGCCGCCGACAACGCCGATCTCAATTTCGAGAATGATGTGGGCAGCCTTGGTCAGTGGAAGCAGTTCCTTGGCAATCTCCAGGTTCTCCGCCATCGGGATGGCCGAGCCGTCCCACATGTGTGACTGGAACAGCGGGTTCTGCCCGGCCTTCACGCGCTCGGCAGAGATCGCCAGTAGCGGGCGGACGTAGCCATCCAGCTTGTCCTTCGGGCAATGGTCGGTGTGCAGCGCGACGGTGATGTCGTACTTGGCGGCAACAACGTGTGCGAACTCGGCAAGCGCGACGGCTCCGACAACCTTGTCCTTCAAGCTCAGGCCTGCGGCGAACTCGGCGCCGCCGGTGGACACCTGGATGATGCCGTCGGAGCCCGCGTCTGCGAAGCCCTTGAGCGCGGCATTGATTGTCTCGGAGGACGTGACATTGATAGCGGGGTAGGCGAACCCGCCGGCCTTGGCCGCATCGAGCATGGCCTTGTACTTGTCTGGGGTTGCGATAGGCATGTGTTCCTCCGAGGATCGAGCGGTCATCGCGCCGCGTGCTGGTCACCGACCTGTACCGATCCAGTATGGCGTATCTATGACGGCGTGTGTGCCCCAGCCTGCTGTGATGCTCCGCTCGCGCACAAAGGACTTTCGTCCATTGCTTCGGTGAGGCAGTGCGGGCACTAGGCAGTCCTGCATGTCTGTATATGGTTCGCCGCGCGCCTGGGCCCGAGGACATCGTCATACCTAGTGAGTCATACCTAGTGAAACGGTGCGCGACGCGTGAATCGCAGGCGAGAATCGCGGCTGTGAATCGCGGCTGCGGGTGATAATCCGGATTGAAAGCGTGCGATGACGTAGCGTTGCGGGCGTGGATACAGCGGCGGATCGCCCGCGCGGCGTGAGTGAATCCGAGGTCGAACGTACCCTTGGCACGCTTGCGTCGTTGAACCCGGTTTACGCGCATGACGCAGGATCTGGTCGTTCTACCTCGAGCGATTCCACCGTTGATGAGACGGCCGGTTCCGACGCGTCAGGCGGCAGCGACGACGCTGACGCGCCTATCACCATTGACGATATTTATCGGTCTCACCGCATGGGTATGGTTCGGCTCGCGATTCTGCTGGTCGACGATCTGCAGTCTGCCGAGGATGTGGTCCAGGAAGCCTTTGCCGGGCTATACAAGAATTGGTCGAATCTGCGCGATCGGCGGGCAGCGATCGGATATCTGCGCATGGCCGTGGTGAATGGGTCGCGCTCAATGCTCCGGCGTCGACGTACTGCGCGTGCCTATGTTCCGCCGGATGAGGGCACTGCTCGCTCCGCGGAATCGCTCGCGATGATGTCGGCAGAGCATCAGGCGGTGGTGGTCGCGTTGGGCGAGCTTCCGCAGCGGCAGCGAGAGGTGTTGGTGCTGCGCTATTACGGCGGACTGTCCGAGGCCGAGATTGCAGAGGCGACGGGCCTGGCGCGCGGCACCGTGAAGTCGACGGCATCACGGGCGATTGCCAAGCTCACCGACGCCATGGAGCCGATGCGGACCGGACAATAGTTGTGGCTCCGGATCCGGAACAGCTGCTCCAGCAGGCGCTGCGCGCACAGGTCGGCGGGCCGAAGCGGGCGCTCGCCGGTACCGATCGTGACGGTTCGATTCCTGCTGAGAGCGCTGAGGGTTCGCGCCGATTTGAGCGGTTCAGTACCGCGCAGTTCTTGTTGCTCGCCGCGATGGTCGGCCTCGTCATCGGTATGGCGGCAGGGTTCGCGGTTCTGTTGATCCGGTAGTCCTGTTCGCGACCGAAACCGCGATCCTGCAAACTTGCGTGGAATGCTTAGCGACGCGAAATAATCTACGCTAGATGAAGTGACCTCTACCGGAACGACCGACGACGCAGCCCCGCATCGCGAGCCGCGGCCTCCCTACGTGCCGGATCCGCGGCGGTGGCAGATTCTCGGCGTGTTGTCGCTTGCTCTATTCATGGCTCTCATCGATGTGAGCATCGTCAATGTGGCGCTGCCGTCGATTCGGGAGGGCCTCGGCGCCACCGAATCCGATCTGCAGTGGGTGCTGTCCGGCTATGCGCTGACGTTCGGTGTGATCCTGGTGGCCGCGGGCCGAGCCGGAGACATTTTCGGGCGAGGGCCGCTGTTTCTCGCCGGTGTAGTTGTCTTCACCGGCTCGTCGGCATGGGCGGGTTTCGCCTCGGATCCATTGTGGCTCAACATTGCTCGCGCCCTCGAAGGAGTCGGCTCAGGCCTCATCAGCCCGCAGGTCGTTGGCATGATCCAGCAGTACTTCCGCGGCGCGGAACGGGGTCGGGCATTCGGAGTGTTTGGTGCGGTGGTCGGCATTTCGGTCGCGATCGGCCCAGTGCTGGGCGGCGTTCTCATCGACATCTTTGGTGTCCACAACGGTTGGCGCTGGGTGTTTTTCGTCAATATTCCCTTCGGCGTGCTGACCGTCATCATGGCCCTGATGTGGTTCCCGCGGCCGCTTGGCAAGGCGAGACCCCGTATTGGAAGACCCAGTACTGAAAGACCCAGTACTGAAAGACCCAGTACTGAAAGACCCAGTCGCGCAGCTGCCGCGAAGAAGCGACCGACTGGTGAGCGCACTCGTGCGCCCGGACTCCGCGACCTGGACCCCGTCGGCTCCGTATTGCTCGGCCTCGCGGTTCTGGCAGTCCTGATCCCGTTCATGGAATCGGGTACCTCGCCACTGGTGTGGATCGCGCTACCAGTGGGCCTAGGACTCGTTGCCCTGTGGCTCGCGTGGGAGCGCCGATATCAGCGAGGCGGACGCACCCCGATGGTTGACCTGCGCGTCTTTCACTACTCCAGCTTCTCCAACGGAACCCTCCTCATGGGCCTGTACTTCCTCGGCATCACCTCGATCTGGGTGCTCGTGGCTATGTACTTCCAGGAGGGACTTGGCCACAGCGCCCTGGCGTCCGGCCTGGTCGGGCTGCCCAGCGCGATTCTGTCGGGCCTGTCCGCGCTCTATGCTGGCCGGGTCGTCTCGAAATGGGGCCGCAAGGTGGTGATCGCCGGTATCTGGACTGTGCTGGTGGGGCTTGTGGCTTGCATGATCGTCGTATTCCTGCATTCGCACGGCGTGAGCGAGTGGTGGTGGCTCTTGACGCTCGCGTTCCTCGGCATTGGCCAGGGCGCCGTGATCAGCCCGAACCAGGCGCTCACCCTAGCCGAGGTACCGCTGGAATACGCCGGTTCTTCCGGCGGCGTCATGCAGACGATCCAACGCATCGGCACCTCGATGGGGATAGCCATAATTACGGCGATCACCTTCGCGGTGCTCGCTTACAGCAACTGGGCCGTGGCGTTCAACGTGGGGTTCGCGGTGATTGTCGTCGTCGTCGTCCTGGCATTGATTGTCGGCTACGTCGACCTCAAGGCGCGTCGTGGGGGCCCGATTCTGTAGCAATAATCTGTAGACCGATTCGACGCATCTAAGCGTCCGATGGAAGTAAAAATACGAATTTCGTCATATCCAGAAGATTTTGCGACCATTTCGTAATCTACCGACCTCTTGACTACTGAATCTGTGGGCCACAGAATGCAAGACACAGCCGAGTGCGGGATCGCATGACAGTGACTCATGGAGGGTGAACGTGGATGGCGCAGGGGGCTGGACGTGTCGGCCGTGCTGACCGCGAACTTGTTGACGGCGAGATTGTTGACGCCGGACGTCGTGTTGCGACAGGAGACACCCGGCCAGCTGGAGATCAGCGGCGACACCGTCGTGTACACGTTGCGGCGTGTGGTGGGCGGGTCTGAACGGATCGAGCTCTGGACCGTGCCTTTCGGCGGCGGCGAACCCACCTCGCTCACACCCGGACCGGGACTGAGCTTTTGCCCCCGCATTGACCCCGCGGGCACCCGCGTGGCGTACCTACACGTAGACCAAGACGCGCATGACGGCCGCGCCCAGGTCTACATCATTCCGCTTCTCGGGGGCGAAGCCCAGTGCGTCAGTGACTTCCCTCGTGGCGCCACTGATCTGGCGTGGGAGCCGGGCGGCGACTCGCTGATCGTCCTCGCCGAGGACGAGACGTCCGATCGAGTGATTCGAGACGCCGGGCTAGCGCCGGATGCAAGTCCGACCGCGATCCGCTTGACCAGCATCGACTGGCGGGCCGACGGTGAATCGGACCGCGGCCTGCGACTCTATCCACGGCATCTGCACAGGGTCCGGCTGGATCACAGCGCCGTTGGTTCGGGCCCGCTACGGCTTACCCGAGGCGCGTGGTCGGCGGCCCGGCCGCGGGTGGATCGTGACGGTGCCATCTACCTTCTCGCGGACATGTCGCCAGACTCCGACCTCACTCCCTGTCCGCAGGTCCACCGTGTCGAATCCGATGGCACGGGCCTGCGGGCTGTCACGCACTTCGCCGGTGGGGTCTTACGATTCCACGTTGACGGCGACCGCGACCGACTTTCGGTTCTCGCAGTATCGGAGGAGGGCCGGCCGGACAGTGTCCCGCCGCGCTGGTTCGTCATCGATGCGATTGCTGCGGCCGCACGTGGCGGCAACGGTGATAATGAAACCGCCGGATATGACTCTGCTCTCGGCCATGCGCACGTCTGGACGGGCCTACTCGGTGACGAGACGGACCTGCATGAGTGGCATCTCGAACTCGACGACTGCGCATCCATCACCACGCGCAGCAGCCATGGGTCGACAAGGCCGATCAGTGTCGACACCGGTATGCCGCTGACGACGAGGCAGGGAGTGTGCGGTGCGGTCGCCGCTCATGGTGATCATCGAGTCGCAGTGCTGTGCCTGGGTGCGGAATCCGAGATACGCGGTACAGACAAGGAAGTCGCTGATCAAGGTAGACCACGAGAGCAAGGTTGGGCACCGGACGTCTATGCGTTGGACACTTCGGGCCCGAGGCGGCTCACCTCGCACGGGGCGTGGCTCGACGCCGAGTCTGCACAGCACCACGCTATGCGCCAGCCGATTCCCGAAACGCTGAATGTGGCAGGGGCGGACGGCCCGATCACTGTATTTATGCTGCATCCTCCAGAGGGAACGCCATGTCGCGGTACTGTCGTCGACATTCATGGGGGCCCCACCGGGCAATGGGCAGTGGTGCCTCCACTCGAAGCAATCCTGCTGGCGCAGAACGGGTTCCGTGTCGTCATGCCGAATATTCGCGGCTCCATCGATCGCGGCGCATTGTGGGTTGACGCGCTCGGTGGTGCCTGGGGCGATGTCGATGTGGCCGACGTGCTCGTGGTGGTGGATGCGCTGGTGGATCTCGAGCTGGCTCGGCCCGGACAGATCGGTGTGATGGGCCTATCGTACGGCGGGTTCCTCACCCAGTATTTGATCGGTGTCACCGACCGATTCGCCGCCGCGGTCGCGGAAAACGGTGTCACGAACCAAATCTCGGCCTGGGCGGCAAGTGACCTTGGGCCCTCCTACAACGCATCGGCGCGGTTAGCAGACCCGTTGACTCCCGCGGGTGCGAAGCGACTCTGGCGCACCTCCCCGTTGAGTCACGTGGCAGCAATTCACACCCCACTGCTGATGCTGCAGGGCGGCGATGATCGCACCTGTCCCGCGTCCGATAATGAGCAACTATTTGTGGCCTTGCGCGCGCTTGGCCGCACGGTCGAATACGTCATCTACCCGGAAGAGAGCCATTTGATGCAGGCAACGGGGCGGGTCGACCGCCGGATCGATAGGCATCGGCGGGTTTTAGCGTGGTTCGACACTCATCTCGGAAAGCAGGTGGCGTCATGACGACCCACACGTTCACGGCAGCGTCTCGGTCGCTAGCTCGGTCTCGGACGCGGTCCCTACGGCGGCTCAAGGCTACGGCGGCGGCGATCGTGGTCATCGCAATGGCGGCGTTATCCGCCGTCATACCTGTTTCAGTGCTTATTCCGGCGGCGAATGCGGCAGATGCATCCAGTGACCTGCGAATTGGTGACATTCAGCCGATCGACTCGGTCAATCCGTTCGTGGAGCAGAACGACATCTCCTATGACATCACGTCGCTCACCTACGACTTGCTGCTTAATTACAAGACAAACGACCTCACCCCGGACCTGGCTAACTCGCTGGCCGAGAGCTATGAAACGTCGCCGGATGGGAAGACGTGGACGTTCAAATTGCATCCAGGCATCACCTGGTCCGATGGCGTGCCGTTCACGTCGGCGGATGTGAAGTGGACCTACGAGTCCGCGCGGGACAACACCACCAACGTGATGAACACCTATGTCGCCGGAATCAAGTCGATTGACACACCGGACAAAGACACCGTTGTCCTGCACTTGACCGACCCGGACGTGCGCATTTCGTCGATCTTCGTGCCGATTCTTCCGGAGCACGTGTTTGCGAAGATCAAACTTGACCAACTCGACAAGGTGGCGCTGCCGCTACCGTCGGTGACCACGGCGCCGTACATCATTTCCAGTTACGACAAGACTGGCACCACGATTCTGACGGCGAACCCCAAGTTCCGAGGGGCGCAGCCAGCCGTCAAACGGATCGTCGAAACCAACTACGGCAACCAGGACAGCCTCCTTCGAGACATTCAAGGCGGCAATCTCGACGTGGTTTTGGGCGGAAACCTGCAATGGAAGAAACAGCTGGAATCGTCCACGGACATTAAGCAGTGGACCGGTTCGTCCGGCGGCTTCCAGGAGATTGCGTTCAACTCCTGCCCGCCGGCAGGCGCTGGCGAGTGCACTGGCCCGGGTAAGAATGTGCACGTGAAGGTCGTTCAGGACCACGCGATCCGGGAAGCCTTGGCGTACGCGGTCGACCGGCCGACCATCGCGCAGACGGTGTATGCCGGAGTGCCGCAACCTGCGTACGGGCTCATTTCGCCGTATTACGCGAATTATTTCAAGGACTGGTCGAAGGACCCCGATATCGGCTACCCATTCAGCCTCGACAAGGCGAAAGAGGTACTTAAGGCCGGCGGCTGGGACTGCTCTGCTAGCCCGTGCACTAAGGATGGCGTGAAAGCCGAGTTCACCCTGGCCGTGCGGACCAATGACCCGCCCGGGCAGAACGCTATGCGCCGCGTGATAGCGGCAGCGGGGCAGATCGGCATCAAGATCACGTTGTCCGTCGTGACCGAGGATGCGCTGAACAACCTGATCTACGCGCCGAGCACGGGCGACAAGTACGCGCCGGACTTCGACGCGTTCTATTGGGCGTGGGTCGGCGACCCGACGCCGGACTTCAACATGTCCGTGCTACAAACTGGCAGCTCCTGGTCGGACTCGTACTATTCGAACCCGAAGTACGACTCGTTGGTATCCGACGCGCTGATCACCCAGGATCCCGCCAAGCGGCTGGACATGTTGCATTCGGCTGAGAAGATCGCCATGACGGACCTTCCGTACATCCCGATCATCTACGCCTACTCCTACGACCTCACGCGGAACGACACGTGGCACGGATATCTTCCGTCGCCCACTGGGGAGAACGGCTCACCGCTTGGCACCAACTGGCTGCAAGTCACCTCGCTCATAGCGGGACCGGAAGCCGCGGCGGCGCAGTCGACTGCGCCTCAGTCCGCCGCCAGCACGTCGGGGGCGGTCGAGTCCAGCGGCACCAGCCCCGAGACGTCTGCGGCGCCAGCCACCTCCCAGTCGCCGGTAGCAGCGTCATCGTCCGGTGGCGTTCCGGTGTGGTTGGTCGTGGTGCTCGTGATCATTGTTGTTGCGCTGATCTTGGTATTGATACTTCGGCGCGGTAAGGGTTCTCGCCACGACGGGGACGATGATCCCGACGATGCGCCGTTCGACTGAGGCCGGCCCGGCGAGCGTTTCTGGCGAACGGATGCGCTCGCCGGGCTGGAACCACGGCATCGAGTATGACGCCGCCCTCGGCGAGGGCAGCGTGATACCTGAACTCATACCCGATGTAGTCCACGAAAAGTGGCACCTGGCAAGGGAAACCGCCCTATGACGGCTCGATCGGTGGTGCTGCGCGTCTTCTCGGCCGCAGTGACCCTGGTGTTCGTGCTGGTGTTCAACTTCTTCCTGTTCCGCGCAGTCGGCGACCCGAAAAACGATCTGGCGCGCAATCCGCACCTGTCGCTCGCCGGCCAACAGGCGGTGATCCACGAACGTGGCCTCGATCAGAGCCTCTGGGTCCAGTTTTACAAGTACGTGACACAGACGCTGCGCGGCGATCTCGGCACCTCCTACGCGAATGGTCAATCCGTGCTGAGCGTCCTAGAGCATGCATTGCCAAATACGCTGATCCTGGTGGGAATTGGCACGGTGCTCGCGTCGATGATTGGCCCGTGGATGGGCATGGTCGCGGGGTGGCACCGGGGAAAGGCGCGTGACCACGCACTGACGCAGGGGTCCGTTGTGTTGTATTCCATGCCGGAGTTCTGGCTCGGGATGCTGCTCATCGGTCTCTTCGCAGTCGCGTGGCCAATCCTGCCGACCGGTCTGCAGGGCACCCCCGGATCGACAGCCGTTGGCTGGGACCACCTCTGGGATGTCGCGAAGCATGCCACGCTGCCGATCGTGACCGTCACGCTCAGCCTGCTGGCGCAGTACGCGGTCAACATGCGCGCGGCGGTGATCGACGTACTGCACGAGGACTACGTACTCACAGCGCGCGCCATTGGTCTGTCGCCGGTTCAGGTGCGCCGACGCCATGTGGTGCCGAACGCACTGCTTCCAGTAGTGACAGTGATCGGTCTGCAGTTCGGGCTGGTACTCGGCGGGGTCATCACCATCGAGGCCGTATTCTCCTGGCCGGGACTCGGCCTGCTGACCTTGAACGCTATCGATTCGAAGGATTTCCCTGTGCTGCAAGGGCTTTTCCTATTGACTTCTGCCATGGTGATCGTTTTCAACCTGCTCACCGACCTGCTCTACAGCAAACTCGACCCTCGGATCGGGGAGTGATCTGTGATGCCTCCCGCACATACTGGCGGCGCTGCTCCTGGCGGCACTGCTTTTGACGGCACTGTTCCTGGCGGCGCTGCTTCTGGCAGTCGAGAGGCTGACGCGGCCGCGCGACTGGCGCGCGGCGTGCGGCCGACGGACGCCCACCTAGCCGCAGCCGCCGCGATCACCCAGCAGGAGCGGTCGGGTCGACTCGCGCGCATCGCGTACACCGCACGCCGCATCGTTGCGACCCCGCAGGGGGCGCTCGGCGTAGTGATCTTGTTGATCTTTGTGGTGCTGGCGGTATTTGGTCACTGGATCGCGCCGCAGGACCCTAACGCGCCGACCTCCTTCTCCGCGGACATTCTCACCGGGCCGTCCGGAGCACACTGGCTCGGCACCGACGAAAACGGACGCGATGTGATGTCGGAGCTGATCCTTGGCGCCCAAACATCCATGCTCATAGGTTTTGTCGCCGCCATGGTGTCGTCGGTGATCGGGACCGCAGTGGGGATCGTCGCCGGCTTCTCCGGCGGCTGGGTCGACCGCGGACTCACCTTGCTGGACGACTGGTTCCTGGTGCTGCCATTGGTGCCGGTGACCGTGCTCGCCGCGTCGCTACTCGGCAGTAAGGCAACCAACCTTCCGCTCGGACAAACGATGGTGCTGATTATCGTTATTGGCGCCTTCGGGTGGGCCGGTACGTCGAGAATCGTTCGAGCCGAGGTGATGTCGCTCAAGTCGCGCGGGTTCGTGGAGCGCTCCCGTGCGCTGGGCGCGTCACACTGGCGAATCATGACTCGAGACATCCTGCCGAACGTCATGCCGCTCGTACTCGCGAACGCCGTCATCTACGTTTCGCTAGCGATCCTCACCGAATCGACCCTGTCATTTTTGGGCCTAGGGGACCCGAATCGATTCTCGTGGGGGCAAATGCTGGAACATGCCCAATCCGCGGGAGCCATGGCTGCGGGGAACTTCGCCTACTACCTGCCGCCAGGTATCTGCATTACCCTTGCAGTGCTGGGCTTCTCACTGCTCGGGCACTCGATTGAGCCGTTATTCGATCCGCGGCTAAAGGAGCGGCGATGACGACCGCAAGGCAACAGGCGGGAGTCGGATTGATCCCGGATGCAGCAGCGCCGATCTTGCAGATTTCCGGGCTTACCGTCGTGAGTCGCGACAAGCCGACAGTGCATATCGTCGACGACGTCAGCCTGACGCTGCGACGCGGCGAAGCGCTCGGCATCGCCGGTGAATCTGGGTGTGGGAAAACGACGACAGCCTTGGCGATCATGGGACTGTTGTCCGGCGGCCTCAAGCGCACTTCCGGGGAACTGACGTTTTTTGGTCGTAACGGCACCAAACCGCTACATAAACTTAGCGGCGCCGCTATGCGCAAAGTGCGCTGGGCCTCGATCTCTATGGTGTTCCAAGGCGCGATGAACGCGCTCGATCCGGTCAAGACTGTCGGCGCGCAAATTGCCGAGGCGATCGTCCTGCACGAACCGCGTCTATCGAGGTCTGCCGTTTTGAAGCGGGTATCGCAGCTCTTGGACCAGGTCGGGGTAGCGTCGAAGCGCTCGGTCTACTACCCGCACGAGTTTTCCGGCGGGCAGAAGCAGCGTCTGATGATTGCGCTAGCGCTGGCCTGCCGGCCCGAGCTCGTGATAGCCGACGAGCCGACCACCGCACTCGACGTGATTACCCAAGCGCAGATTCTCGACCTCATCGGGGAGCTGCGCCGCGAGTTGGGGCTCTCGCTGCTGATGATTACGCACGATCTTGCCGTCCTGGCGCAGGCATGCGAGAAGATCGCGGTCATGTATGCGGGTCAGGTAGTGGAAACGGGCCGGGTGGAAGATGTGTACCGCTTCCCACAGCACCCGTACACGGCGCGGCTGCTAGATCTACTAGGCGCAGACGATGCGCCAGGGACACTGCCGGAGCCGATCCCGGGCAACCAGCCGCGGCCCGACGCCCGGCCCGTCGCTTGCCGTTTTCACGACCGCTGTGCATTTGCGACCGAGCGTTGTGCCACCGAAGCGCCCCTCTTACGGGAGGTCAGCCCGCAGGGAATGGTGACCGACCACTGGGCGCGGTGTCACTACTCGCCATGGGCGGGTGGGCGCGTGCCTGATCGACCGGCCGGCACCGCCACTGTTGATGGCAAGCAGGAGGTTTTGTGATGGAGGGATCTGTGCACGAGGGTTCCGCGATTGACGAGTCCGCGCCGCTGCTGGAAGCCGTGGGTGTCAGCGTCCGATACCGGGTACGTGGTCGACACCGAGGCGCCGCTCGCTATCTCACGGCGCTTGATGGCGTCAACCTGACGTGGCGAGAAGGCGAAACACTCGCTCTCGTCGGCGAGTCAGGAAGCGGGAAATCTACGCTCGGTCGGGTGCTGCTCGGGCTATTGCCGCCGACCAGCGGCCAGGTCAAGTACGGCGGCCTTCCGATTACGAAGGCGGTAGAGCGGAAGCTGCGCCGCGACGTGCAATTGATCTTTCAAGACCCATACCAATCACTTAGTCCGAGATCAACTGTGGGCACGCAGGTCTCGGCCGGCCTGGAGATCCATGAGATCGGCGAGCGTGGCGTGGAACGCACCGCGATAGGGCTAGCGGCGCTGTCTGCCGCGGGGCTGAACCCGCCGGAGGTCTATTGGCGCCGGTACCCGCATCAACTCTCCGGTGGGGAGCGGCAACGCGTCGTGATTGCCGGCGCCATGGCGCTCGGCCCACGGGCGCTGGTGTGCGACGAGCCGGTTTCTGCGTTGGACGTATCTGTGCGGGCGCAGGTGCTAAATGTGTTGGCGACATTGCGGTCCCAGCGCGGCTTGTCGCTGCTGTTCATTACGCACGATGTGCGTCTCGCCCGGCAAATGTCGGATCGAATCGTCGTGCTCTATCGTGGGAATGTCGTCGAGGAGGGCTCCACTGCAACGGTTCTCGCTGACCCGCAGCACGACTATACGAAGCGTCTGTTGGCGGCGGTACCCTCGGTGCGCGTCGGCTCACGATGATCTGTGGGGCCCGGCACTTGCTTCGGACCCGCGCCCGCACCGCCCCTTGTGTTACCCAGCGAGGGAAATATCCCTCGCTGGGTAACACACCGAGGTTAGTGCTTCGCCATTTTGGTATGCGTCTTGCTCCAGGCCGGGTCAAAGACCGATGCCAGGCGGGCTAGGGCCAGCGCCGCGAGCAGCAAGCCGAGGTCACGGAGGGCAACGTCATAGAAGCCCGAGTAGGTGAGTAAATTGACGATGATCAGCGCGAGCCACGCTGCGACCACGTACGAGGCGTACCGCGGCTTAATCACCATGGCGATAGCGGCGACGATTTCGACGGCGCCGACGACATACATCGTGACCTGCGGGCTGAACGGGCTGAGATCTGCGATCCACGACGCGAGGTAGCTCGGCCAGTCCGTCATGAGATTAAAGAACTTGTCCAGTCCCATGAGCAGCGGTAACGCGATGAATCCGTAGCGCAGGATGCTGTACGCGGCGTACGCCGGTTCGTGCAGTGAATGGTGCGCGGTGGCGTGCAACCCATCGGTAGCGGGCTGTGCGCTGATAGTCGACATGTCGAACCTTTTTCTATAGACAACAATGACCACTCATAGTGTGTGCCTGGTCGTCGTGTCCGTCAAGTCGCGCCATTCCGGTTCGCATCGCCAGCGCTGCGCGGTATCGCTGGCCGCAGCACTGGCCGCAGCGCTGTCCTAGGAGGGGAGAGGCGGAGCCACTAGCGGACAAATCCTCGTACTGTGGTGGCATGACTTGGTTTACGAACGCACTGAAGGCCGCGTACGTCGAGCCGGTGACGGCCGCGACTGCCCTCACCGGGCGCGCGGAGTCCATGCTGCATGCGGACGTGCATGCTGTTCTTGGGACGCGCACGGTACCGCCGTGGCCGCAAGGCGCCGAGGCGATGACAGTTGCCATGGGCTGCTTCTGGGGAACCGAGCGCATCTTCTGGCAGCTGCCCGGCGTAATCACGACGGCCGCCGGCTACCAAGGCGGCTACACACTGAACCCCACGTATGAGGAAACCTGCTCGGGTCGAACTGGCCATGCCGAGGCAGTCCTCGTGGTCTACGACCCAGGTATCACGACACCCCAGACTTTGCTCAAGGCTTTTTGGGAGAACCACGACTCGACTACGGCAAACCGGCAGGGAAATGACGCCGGTACGCAGTATCGATCGGCGATCTATTGGACGACAGACGAACAGCGCCTAGCCGCCGAGGAAACTCGTGCTGCGTTCGCGGAAGTATTACGGGCCAAGGGATATGGGGAGTCGACCACCGAAATCCGTAGCGTGGCTGACTCGGGCCCGTTCTACTATGCCGAGGATTACCATCAGCAGTACCTGCACAAGAATCCTGGCGGCTATTGCAACCACGGCCCGAACGGCCTCACTTGTCCTGTAGGCGTGAAGTAGCAAAAGGCACCGTGGGCCCTACTCTCCGACGGCGCCGTCGATGGCCTCGCGAAGGAAGTCAGCGTGGCCGTTGTGCCGGGCAGTCTCCTCAATCAGATGGGTCAAGATCCACCGCAAGCTCCACTGGATCCCTTCACGGCTGGTGCTTTTCGATAGGTCGTCCAGCTCTGCCGCGGCCACGGCACGACGGCTGCGGTCGCACGCGGCTTGGTACCTGGCGCGCAGCTCATCTGGATCGTCATGCACTGCGGTGTTGAACTCCCAGTCCCGATCTTCATCCCACGGCACGCCAGCCCAGGGCTCACGTTCGGGCCTGCCCAGGAAGCGGACCTGGATCCAATCGTCTTCGACCAAAGCGAGGTGCTTGAGCAGCCCCGCTATCGTCAACGTTGATGTCGGAATCTGTTGCCGCATTTGCTGCGAGCTCAGATTGTCGGCTTTGCCCAACAGCGTTGCTCGTTGGTAGTCAAGGAACTGGGTCAGAGTCGTCCGCTCGTCGGCTGAGGGATCAGGATCGTTGCGAAGCATGGGGTCATTCTGCCGCATGAAACAGCCTGATTGCGCCTAGCGCAATGCGCGCTGTTTCATCAACAGACGAGGCCGGTAAAGCATCCTGATTAGGCCTGGCGCCGGTCTGCGGAATTGTCGACCTACCGTTTTGTGTCGTGTGGGCTTTCGTATTTGGACATCGGCCTTGCGACAATTGAGAAGTGAAAATCCGACTGTTTCAGATTGATGCTTTCGCGGACCAACTCTTTCAAGGGAACCCGGCGGCAGTCATGCCGCTGCCCCATTGGCTCGATGATCAGACGCTGCAGCAGCTTGCCAGCGAGAATAATCTTTCCGAAACTGCGTTTTACGTCGAACGCCTGCCGGATGGCGTGATACCTCTCGGAGACGGCCCGGCCTATCACCTGCGCTGGTTCACACCAGCGACCGAAGTTGACCTTTGCGGGCACGCGACTCTCGCCACCGCAGCGCAACTGTTCGAAGACGTACATCCAGACGAGCGGCGGCTGCAGTTCTGGACACGTAGTGGCTGGCTGACCACCGATCGCGCCGATAACGGCGCGATCGTCATGGACTTCCCAGCGGAGCCTCTAGTTCGAGTCGAGCGCGACCCACTCATCGAATCCGCGCTGGGGGCTTCTGCCACGAAGGCGTTCCGAGGTACTGACCTCATCTATGTTCTGGAATCACCCGAGATAGTCAAGGGGCTTGTTCCGGACTTCACCATGCTGGGCAGACTCGATGTTCGGGGCCTGATCGTCACGGCCCGCGGAGGAGACAAAGGCGTTGACTTCGTCTCCCGATGGTTTGGAGCCCTGGCGGGCATCGCCGAGGACCCCGTAACTGGGTCTGCGCACTCACAGATCGCCCCCTACTGGGCCCGGGAAATTGGCCGGAATACGCTGACTGCACGTCAACTTTCGCCGCGAGGCGGCACCGTCCATTGCACGGTGATAGGCGAGCGGGTCCAACTCGCCGGCACGTACCGCCGATACCTCGACGGAACCGTCACGATCCCTTAAGCAGGCCAACGGCACCGACTCGTTTTCCGACTGTGCACACGGCCGACTCAGTCCCGCGGATCGGTGAGAATCCAGCGCAAAGCCGACACCATCGCCATGCCGGTTCCGTAACCGGCTAACGGGATTGCGATGT
>JBDTAR010000014.1:0-36262 GCA_039924545.1 Nakamurella sp.
AGACCAAATCGTCGTCCAAGCCCACGGCCCCCGCCACTACTTCGACTGACACGTCATCGTGCGTAAGACCGCCCAGATCGAGGTAGGCGCGGACCGTCATGGTGTGGCCGAGCGCTGGATCAGTGTCAATCCCGGACACGTCGATACCGACAATCCGCACCTGAGGCCACGCGGCACGCACTGTCGTCTGCCACTGGGCAAAAGCCACGGCCGCAGCCGGATCGGATACCAGCGGGCGTGCGGCCCGGGCCGCAGGCTCGTAGTACTGCTCCACGTAATCTCGCACCATTCGGGTCGCCTGCACCCGCGGACCCAAATAGCTCAGGGTGTGCCGGATCCGGTCAATCCACCCGTCCGGTCGGCCTTCCGGCCCGCGGTCATAGAAAAGCGGGGCAACCCGGTTTTCCAGCAGGTCGTAGAGCGCGGCGGCTTCGAGTTCGTCTCGACGGGCGTCATCATCCACGGTGACGCTGGGGATCTCCCAGCCGTCATGGCCGTCGTATAGCTCATCCCACCAGCCATCCGAAATCGACAGATTGAGCGCACCGTTGAGCGCCGCTTTCATGCCGGATGTGCCGGAAGCCTCCAACGGTCGGATCGGGTTGTTGAGCCACACATCTGACCCGGCGCACAGGACGGCAGCCATGGACATCGAGTAGTTCGGTAGGAACACCACTCGGTGCCGGATCTCCGGATCGTCCGCGAACTCCACCATCTGCTGCATCAGGTGCTTACCGCCGTCATCTGCCGGGTGCGCCTTTCCAGCAATGACGACCTGCACCGGTCGCTGTGGATCGAGCAAAATCGCCTTGAATCGCTCCGGATCCTGCAACATCAGCGTCAATCGCTTATACGTCGACACACGCCTGGCGAACCCGATGGTCAAAATATTCGGATCGAGAACGGACTCGGTCCAACCCAATTCCGCGACCGTGCGACCCCGATCGATCCATGAGGTACGTACCGTGCTGCGCGCCAGATCTACCAATCGAGAGCGCAGACGACTGCGCTGTTGCCACAACTCTCCGGAGTCGACCTGATCGCCATGAGGCCATGAATCACACGCAGCCAGATCCGCGGTACCCGCCATTTGTTCGGCGATCGGCCGGATTGCGTCGTCTTGCCATGTGGCCAGGTGGACACCGTTCGTGACCGAACCGATCGGCACCTCATCGATATCAAATCCTGGATACAGCCCGGCGAACATCGCCCGCGAGACCGCGCCATGTAGTTTCGCGACGCCGTTTGCACGCTGCGCCAGACGCAGCCCGAGGTGCGCCATGTTGAAACGTCCGGGGTCGCTCTCCGCACCCATCTCCAACACTCGTTCCGCAGGAATGCCCGGCAGCAGCCGCGAGATACCATCCGGCCCGGCGTCGAGGTAGTGGCGCACGAGGTCGATCGGGAACCGGTCAATTCCGGCCGGCACCGGCGTATGCGTGGTGAAAACCGTGCCAGCTCGGACGGTAGTTAGCGCATCGGCGACACCGCGGCCGTGATGCGTCACCAATTCACTCATGCGCTCCAATCCAGAGAACCCGGCATGGCCCTCATTCATGTGGAACACCTCAGGCACCGGAAATCCGCTCGCCGCGCAATAGGCACGCACAGCCCGTGCGCCGCCCACACCTAGTAAGATTTCCTGTCGGATTCGATGGTCCTGATCGCCGCCGTAAAGCCGATCAGTGGACTGGCGCAGGGCATCGTCATTCGCTTCGACATCCGCATCCAGTAGCAGCAACGGCACCCGGCCGGCGCGCACCAGCCATACGCGCGCATTCAGTTCCTGACCGCCGGGCATGGTGACCGATACGGTCAGCTGCGCGCCATCGGCGTCGAGCGCGGGCTCCATGATGAGCGAATGCGGATCATGCGCCGAGTAGGCCTCCTGTTGCCAGCCGTCGGACGACAGCGTCTGTGAAAAGTACCCAAAGCGGTAGAAGAGGCCAACTGCTACCAGTGGCACGCCCAGGTCCGACGCAGACTTGAGATGGTCGCCGGCGAGCACACCCAGACCACCGGAAAAGTTCGGCAGCACGTCAGTAATGCCGAATTCCATCGAAAAGTACGCAATCGCCTTCGGACCGGCCGTCGAGCCTGGCGAGTCCGGTGAGCCCTCTGAGGCAGCCTGCTGCCGAAGTCCGTACCAGCCCGGCGCCTGCAGGTATTCGGTCAGCTCACGGTTTAGCTCATGCATGCGCTGCAAGAATCCCGGATCGGCTGCCACTTTCTCTAGGCGGTCCATCGACACGGTCCCGAGCATTTTCAGCGGGTCGCCGTGTACCTGTCGCCACACGCTCGGGTCGATCTGCTCGAACAATGCTCGAGTCGGCTCATGCCAGGTCCATCGCAGGTTACGTATGAGTCTCTCGAGTGGTTCCAGCGCTTCCGGAGGCTGTGGACGTACGGTGAACGATCGATAGGCCTTCACAACAAACTCCGCCTTGTGTAGTGGATCCATGAGCTGGGTGGTCGGCGACGACCTGGGTTCGAAACTGAACCCTTGTCGGCGAACTAACGCACCCAATCCGACTGACGCTACCGTGGCGCCGGTCAGTTCCTGTCATTACTCCCTTGTTAACACGAGCACTTCACCGGCACTTCTCTGCGACGCTGCATCACGGCACCTACCGCCGGTAGGTTGAGGTGGTGACTGGACGCATCCCGATCCTTGAGGTAACGCCAACCGTCGACTGTGGCCGATTTGCGGCGCACTCGACGGTCGGTCGGCCCATCGCTGTAGGCGCGACAGTGTTCCGCGAAGGCCACGACGCCGTCGGAGCGAACGTGGTGTTCCGCCCCGCTGGTCAGGCTGGCAGGCACACCACTCCGCGCAACGGGCCGCTGAACCGAATGGTGCCCGGGCTGCCGGGCACCGACCGATTCCACGCCACTGTCGTCCCGGACGCCATCGGCATGTGGACGGTGCAAGTTGAGGCATGGAGTGATCCGCTGGCCACGTGGCGCCATGTGATAGAGGCAAAGGTCGCCGCAGGGCAAGAGGCCGAGGAACTCGCCAACGACCTCGCCGACGGCGCACTACTACTCAACCGGTTGGCGCGCCGCCCCGGCCATCCCGCACGTGCAGCTATCGCCGGCGCGCTGGCGACGCTGCGGGACACATCGCTATCGGTCCAATCACGCATCGCTCCGACTCTGGACAGAAAACTCTGGGACACACTATCCGCAGCCCCGGTTCGTGAGCTCATGAACAGGTCGGATCCCTACGAAATTTGGGTGGACCGAGCACTGGCCGAGTTCGGATCCTGGTACGAGTTCTTTCCACGGTCAATTGGCGCGCAGATTACGTCTGACGGCACAGCTGTCAAGCACGGCACCTTCGAAACCGCAGCGGAGGAACTGCCGCGCATCGCCGCCATGGGTTTCGACATTGCCTACCTTCCGCCGATCCACCCGATCGGCGAGGTCGGCCGAAAGGGCCGCAATAACGCGGTCAGCGGACAACCGGGCGACGTCGGTTCGCCGTGGGCGATCGGATCACGGCTCGGTGGGCATGACGCCATCCACCCGGAACTCGGCACCATGGCGGATTTCGAAGCGTTCACGGCGCGCGCCAATGAACTGGGAATGTCAGTCGCACTCGATCTAGCGCTGCAGTGTGCACCTGACCATCCGTGGGTCGCCGCACATCCGGAATGGTTCACCACCCGCGCAGACGGAACGATCGCCTACGCGGAAAATCCGCCAAAAAAGTACCAAGACATCGTCCCGCTCAATTTCGACAACGATCGCGCTGGCCTGCAAACGGAGGTTCTGCGCATCGTCGAGTTCTGGATCAGCCACGGGGTAACAATCTTTCGGGTCGATAACCCGCACACCAAGCCCGTCGATTTCTGGCAATGGCTGATAGCAAAGGTACGAGCACACCATCCAGAGGTGATTTTCCTCGCCGAGGCGTTTACTCGACCGGCGATGATGCACACCCTCGCGAAGGTGGGCTTTTCGCAGTCGTATACGTACTTCACGTGGCGCACAGGCAAGCAGGAAATCACCGACTACGCCATCGACCTGTACGACGCAGCTCACTACATGCGACCGAATTTCTTCGTCAATACGCCCGATATCCTGCACGGATCGCTGGTTGACGGCGGTCGCGCTATGTTCGCGATACGCGCGATTCTGGCGGCGACGCTATCGCCGTCATGGGGTGTGTATTCCGGCTACGAACTCTTCGAGAACATGCCGGTCCGCCCGGGCAGCGAAGAATATTTGGATTCCGAGAAGTATCAGCTTCGACCCCGGGATTTCGTCACTCCCAATGAGCGTGAACAGTCACTGGAGCCGTTCATCGCCCAGCTCAACGACATCCGCCGGTCACACCCGGCACTACAACATCTCAGCGGTCTGACGTTCCATTCGATCGACAACGACGCCCTGCTGTGTTTCTCTCGCAGAGACGATGAAACCGGCGACACGCTGCTGGTCGTCGTCGCACTGGAGCCGCGCGGCGTGCACTGGGGCCATCTCGACCTCGAGATGCCGGAGCTCGGATTGCGCTGGGACGATCGCTTCGACGCGGTCGATCTCACTTCGGGAGAGCAGTTCTCGCTGGACCGCCACGCCACGATCCGACTTGATCCGACCGTTCATTGCGCCCACATTTTCGGGATTCGTCGAAATGGGTAGTCAAAATGGGTAACAGTTTGTATGACGGAATTCGGCTCGACGGATCTCGGCACGACACCGCGGTCGATGACACTCCGTTCGATGACACTGTGCTGGATAACACCGCGATCGATGCCTCAGCCGTCGTGCGTCGCGCGCTGGGTCGCCTCATCGGCTCGTACCAGATCGGCCACTACCAGAAGGGCTCGGTATGACGGAACCAACCACACCTGCACGCACCGCACGTGCCATGCCGGCCGACCCTGGCTGGTACCGGCGAGTGGTGTTCTACGAGGTGCTGGTTCGCGCGTTCGCGGATTCGAATGGCGACGGAACCGGAGACATACGGGGCCTCATCAGCAAATTGGACTATCTGTCGTGGTTGGGCGTGGACTGCCTTTGGCTGCCGCCGTTCTACGAATCTCCGCTCCGCGACGGCGGCTACGATATCTCTGACTTCCGGGGCGTGCTACCGGAGTTCGGGACGTTGGACGATTTCGTCGAGCTACTGGATGCGGCGCATTCCCGCGGAATCCGGATCATCACGGATCTCGTCATGAACCACACCTCGGACGAACACCCCTGGTTCCAAGCCTCGCGCAGCGACCCAGACGGCGAATTCGGTGATTTTTATGTGTGGTCGGACACCGATACCGGCTATCCCGACGCCCGAGTCATCTTCGTGGACACCGAACCGAGCAACTGGACATTTGACCCGGTGCGCGGCCAATACTTTTGGCACCGATTCTTCACACACCAGCCCGATCTGAACTACGACAATCCGGCCGTCCCGGACGCGATGATCGACGTCATGCGATTTTGGCTAGATCTGGGGATCGACGGATTTCGCCTGGATGCCGTCCCGTACCTCTACGAGCGGGAAGGCACCAACGGAGAGAACCTACCGGAGACGCACGCGTTCCTTCGACGCTGCCGAGCTGTCGTCGATGCGGAGTACCCAGACGCGGTACTTCTCGCCGAGGCCAACCAATGGCCAGCAGATGTCGTCGCGTATTTCGGCGATCCAGCGGTCGGCGGCGACGAATGTCACATGTGTTTCCACTTTCCACTGATGCCGCGAATTTTCATGGCTGCGCGTCGAGAATCTAGATTCCCCATTTCGGAGATTCTGGCGCAAACCCCGGCTATCCCGGCAACCGGCCAGTGGGGAATCTTCCTGAGAAACCACGATGAGCTCACGCTCGAAATGGTGTCGGACGAGGATCGCGACTACATGTGGGCCGAATACGCGGCCGATCCGAGGATGAAAGCGAACATCGGCATTCGGCGCCGACTGTCACCGTTATTAGATGGCGATCGTAAGCGTCAAGAGCTTTTTACGGCGCTATTACTGTCGCTGCCCGGGTCGCCGGTACTGTACTACGGGGACGAAATCGGAATGGGAGACAATATCTGGCTTGGTGATCGTGACTCCGTTCGCACACCGATGCAATGGTCTCTGGACAGAAACGGCGGGTTCTCTCACGCCAACCCGGAGCGCTTGTATCTTCCGGCGATTATGGACCCGGTGTATGGGTACCAAGCGATCAATGTCGAATCCCAGCTGGATTCATCAACGTCGCTGCTGGCATGGACGAGGCGCATGCTCCAGGTGCGGCGCGATCATCCGGAATTCGCCATCGGCACCCTCACTGATCTCGGTGGTTCCAATCCGTCGGTGCTCGCGTTCGTGCGCACAGCAGGAGGATCAGATCCAGAGGCCGATCCGCACCGAGTCCTGTGCGTAAACAACCTCTCAAGATTCCCGCAGGCTGCCGAGCTGGATCTACGCCAATTCGAAGGTTTGATTCCAATTGAACTCACCGGCGGGAACCAGTTCCCGCGCATTGGCGAGCTGCCGTACTTGCTGACCTTGCCCGGGTACGGCTTCTACTGGTTTGACCTGGTCGATGAGCACCTAGGAAGCGATGCAGAATGACACCAGATGTGAACAAAACACTCAAGTCGACGCCGCCGAGCCCCAGCAATGGCTGGCAGGTCACCGACAGCACCGTGCTCGACCTTTTGGCCGGATGGCTTCCGAACCAACGCTGGTTCGCTGGCGGAGCCGCCGAGGCCTCGCGTGTGACGCTCACTCGCCGCGTGCGGCTCACGTCCACGGATTCGGTCGCGGCAGAAGTCGTGTTGATCGACAGTGGCGACGTCGCCCGGCGCGGCGCATATCAGGTTGTACTGGGCTGGCGATCAGACATGCCGCAACACCTTGGCCACGCTGTGATCGGCAGTGCGAGCGATCTGACCTGCTACGACGGCCTGCTCGATGACGACATCACCGCACCGCTACTGGACGCGATAGCGACCGGCTCCTCGATTGGTCCGATCACGACGGCCTCGGCGGACCTCGATATTCTTGCCACCGCAGACCGGCACGGATTGACGATGACAGCCGAACAGTCCAACACATCCATCATTTTCGGCAACGCCCTGATCATGAAGTTCTTCCGACGGGTCGAGCCGGGTATCAACCCCGACGCGGAGGTGTCAGCTAAGCTGAGCGGCCGCACCTACTCCGCCGACTACGGCGGTGAGCTAAGGATCGATATCGACGCTGTGCCCACCACGTTGGCACTGGTTACGCGTTTCATTCCGAATAGCGCCGACGCATGGTCAACGGCAACCGCAAGCATGCGCGACTTGCTGGCGGAGGGCGACCTGCACGCCGATGAGGTCGGAGGCGATTTCGCTTCCGAGGCGTTCCGTCTGGGCGGCGTGATTGCGCGCATGCACCTTGACCTCGCCGAAATATTCGGACAGCACCCGCTGCCCCACGCAGAAATCGACAGCGTCCTGTCCGATATTGAACGTGACGCCACCGCCCTCGCGGACCGAATACCGGATATGGCGTTGCTGCTGCCGGCCATCCGAAGCACCTGCGCTGTGCTGGCTCACGATCTCTCGGCTGCTACGCCGCTGGGGCAGCGGATCCACGGCGACCTACACCTCGGTCAGGTGCTTCGAACTGTCGACGGTTGGGTGGTCATAGATTTCGAAGGCGAACCCGCCATTTCGATGGGCGCCCGCAGATTGTCCAAACCGCCGGTCAAGGACATTGCTGGCATGTTGCGCTCGTTCGACTATGCGGCGCGGCACACGTTGTACGTATCGACGGTGAATGCCCAGCGCGTGTATCGGTCGGACGAATGGCTCGCGCATAACCGCGCCGCGTTTCTGGACGGCTACTCCGCGGACTACGGGTCCGACCCACGAGAGACGCCCGCACTGCTCACCGTCTTCGAACTCGCCAAAGCGATCTACGAAGTCGATTATGAGCAGCGACACCGCCCCAACTGGGTCAAGATCCCCTTGGATGCTGTCCGCGCACTCACCACACCGCAATAAGCCCAGACCGGATTTCGACCACGGGGATTTGATATCGGACCGATCTACGACCGGTCCGGTTGAGCCTCGCGCCAGATGGGCACTATCCGGTTAGCCTCGCATTACACGACAACCCCCGGGAGTTACCGATGACGAACCGACCGAAGGGCGCGCCACGCGCCGCCGGCGATGCACGCACATCGGTCGCCGCACCAGCCGCACCAGTATCATTACCGCCGGCCGCACTGTACGAGCCAAGCATCGCGGAGCTGGAGCGGATCATCGGCGGCGAAACTTCCGACCCGCACGCAATTTTAGGCGCCCATCCGCAAACCGACGGCACCACCGTGGTACGCACCCTGCGACACCAAGCAAAAGCCGTCACTCTGCTGGTGGACGGCGAAGAATATGCCTTCACGCACACACACGGCGGCATTTTTAGCGTGACGGTTCCCGGACCGGTCGGCGACTACCGGCTACGGGTCGACTACGGGCCCGGCGCCGTCTACGAAGTAGATGATCCGTACCGGTGGCTGCCCACTGTCGGCGACGTTGATCAGCACCTCATCCGCGAAGGCCGCCACGAAAAGCTATGGGAGGTGCTCGGGGCCCACGTGCGCGCCTATCCGACACCCGGCGGCGAGGTCACCGGAACGTCATTCGCTGTATGGGCACCGAATGCGCGCGGAGTGCGCTTGACCGGTGACTTCGACTATTGGTCCGGCGCGGGAACACCCATGCGGACGCTGGGATCTTCCGGCGTCTGGGAACTATTCGTCCCGGGAATCGGATCCGGTACTCGCTACAAATATCAGGTCCTCGGCCGCGACGGCGTATGGCGGGACAAGGCAGATCCGCTGGCGTTCACCTCGGAATTGCCACCGGCGACAGCGTCAATAGTGTGGGACTCAGACTACGCATGGGGCGATGAAGAATGGACGACCCGGCGAGCGCAGGCCAACTGGGCCGCCGAACCCATGTCGATCTACGAGGTTCATGCGGGCTCGTGGCGAACTGGGTTGAACTATCGACAGCTCGCCGAAGAGCTCGTGGCCTATCTCGACCGCACCGGATTCACTCACGTCGAGTTCCTGCCGCTGGCGGGCCACCCCTTCGGCGGCTCCTGGGGATACCAGGTCACCTCGTATTATGGCGTCGACCCGCGGCTCGGCTCGCCGGACGACTTCCGTTACCTCGTAGAAACTCTGCACCGCCATGGCTACGGCGTCATACTCGATTGGGTTCCGGCGCATTTCCCGCGCGACGAATGGGCACTGGCCAAGTTTGACGGCACTGCCTTGTACGAACATCCGGACCCTCGCCGCGGCGCACAGCCAGACTGGGGCACGCTCGTCTTTGATTTCGGTCGGCCCGAAGTCCGCAACTTCCTGGTGGCCAACGCGCTCTACTGGCTCGGGGAATTCCATCTGGACGGACTACGCGTAGACGCTGTCGCGTCTATGTTGTACCTCGACTATTCGCGGAAGCCCGGCGAATGGGTACCGAACGAATTCGGTGGCAACGAGAACCTCGACGCTGTGAAGTTCATTCAGGAAACCACCGCCACCGTTGGCAAGTCCATCCCCGGCGCCATCATGATCGCCGAGGAGTCAACATCGTGGCCTGGGGTCACCCGGCCTACCCACCTGGGCGGTTTAGGCTTCGGCCTGAAATGGAATATGGGCTGGATGCACGACACACTTTCGTATATCGGCCGAGATCCCGTGCACCGCGCATGGCATCACCAAGACATGACGTTCGCCATGATGTACGCCTACTCCGAGCAGTTCGTGCTGCCGCTCTCCCATGACGAAGTCGTTCATGGCAAGGGCTCGCTCTGGGGCCGCATCCCCGGCGACGATTGGCGAAAAGCCGCCACGCTGCGCGCATACTTCGCTTACCAGTGGGCACACCCGGGCAAGAAGCTACTGTTCATGGGCGGCGAGATGGGTAGCCCGACCGAGTGGGACGAAGCCGCAGAGCTGCCCTGGCACCTGGCCGAAGAGCCGTTGCACGCTGGCGTGCAACGTTTGGTGAGCGACCTGAATCGCCTCTACCGAGCTACCCCAGCGCTGCACACGCAGGACTTCTCGCCAGCCGGCTTCCAATGGATCGACGCCAACGATTCCAACGGAAATGTGTACGCGTTCACGAGGTGGGCTTCCGACGGAACGCCGCTGGTCTGCATCGTGAACTTCTCGGCTGCGCCCCACACTAGTTACCGGGTAGGACTACCTCGTAGCGGCGCTTGGCGCGAAGTCCTCAACACAGATGCCGAGATCTACGGCGGATCAGGTGTCGGCAATCTGGGGCACGTCACCGCGACGGATTCATCCATGCACGGACAACCCGCGTCGGCCACTGTCGCAGTGCCCCCATTAGGTGGGATATGGCTCATCCCGGACACCACCGACTAGCCGACGACTCCGCGGGGCCTACTGATCCTGGTCACAGTCCCGAGCGGGGTAGATCGGGCACACGGGTCATCGCCGCTACCGCATCGGTTGCCGTGATTTTCGCGGTCGCCGCGGCGATTGCGTTCGTTCCTTCGCGCACCGTCGACTCCATCGCGGGACAAGCCCAAGCCGCGAACTACATCGATATCGGCGACAGCGATTTCACGCCCGGTTCTGGTGTTGACTCTAATTCGGGCGGAACAGCGGATGGTGGCATGGCAGTCCGTCGTGTTCCGCCGACCGAGTCGGAAGCTCCGAGCGCCCGAGATGACGCCCTGGTCGGTGCGATCGTGACGGACCTGACGGAATTCTGGTCGACGGCACTGCCGCCGATTACCGGCAGGCCCTTCACACCGCTGCGCAGCGGGCTCACCGCAGTCGACTCCAGCTCGGCGTCTGGGACGTCACCCTGTGTTACCACTCCCGCTGACATCGTCGGGAACGCCTACTATTGCCCGTCATCTGACGGCATTGTTTATGACGCGACGACCTTGGTCCCCGTCGTGCTGCATCGCTACGGCGTCGGTGGTCTCATCACCACATTTGCCCACGAGTTCGGTCACGCCATGCAGGCACGCATCGATACTTCACATGCACATGGCGCCGACCAGAACCCCTCTGCCGACGGGGTCACGCAAATAACCAAGGAGGCCCGCGCCGACTGCGCCGCCGGCGCCTTCCTTGCCTGGGTCCATGCCGGCCACGCGCCGCACCTGCACTTGGACGGTGACAGTGGCGTCGGCAAAATCCACTCCGGCGACCTTCCGTTGAGTGTGATCGGCCCGCTCGTCGACTTCTCCGACCCCACGACGGTCAAGCCGAACGATCCGACCGCGCACGGGCTGTCCGTGGACCGGCTGACCTGGTTCATCACCGGCTACCGGACCGGAGCCGACGCGTGCACCCATCTGGGAGAGCCGCTTATCACCGCGCTGGGCCGCACCTCACCTGCGGATGACGCCGAAGCCGCCCGCCAAGAGCCTCGCTACGCCAATCGTCAGCTACTCCTCACCGCGGCAGAGCAATCAATCGACGCATTTTCCGGCAAACACGGCGACGGAACCCCGCCCCAAGAGCTCCTGGAATCGGCTGCGCCACATGGTCAATTCGCGCAGGCCACTGTCCTCGCACTAGCGACGGCGACATCCGCCGGCGCCAACTCCAGCGCGGCGGCCTGTTTTGCAGGCTCGTGGGTACGATCGGTCTTCGGCCAGGTCACACCGGGCCAATTGGGCAGCTGGCCGGGAGACGCGGACGAAGGCTTAGCCGCGGTGTTGCTGCAGCCCGACGCATCTTTTGCCGGCGCCGAAGCCTACATTGACGGATTCCGGTCCGGCTCCGCTGCTTGTTAAGCGAACTGCCTGCTAATCCGCCGCCTGCTAATCCGCCGTCTACTAATCCGCCGTCTACTAATCCGCTGCCTACTAATCCGCTGCCTACTAATACAAAGCGGCAGCGAGAGCCCGCCGCGCTGCCATGGCAGCCGGGTCATCGGCCGGGAACAGCGCAAACAGGGCGAGTAGATGCGCGCGCGCCGCGCTGCGTTCCGGCTCAGCATTGTGCGAAACCGCGGTCACGAGTCGCGCGAATGCTGCTGCCGCAGTACCAGAAGCCACCTCAAGGTCGGCCGCGCGTGCGGCTAACTCCACATCGCTGGGATTGGCGTCGCTACGCGAGATTGCGTCGGCGCCGACGGTGGCAGCGCGCCCTAAAAGCTCCGACCAGGCGAGACCAAACGCCGCTTCGGTGTTGACCGCTACTGTGTTTCCGACTTCTTCGTCGAGGATGGCCTGGTACGCGGCGGCAGCAGCCGCGAAGTCGCTACGGTCCGTTGCTTCCTGCGCTGCCGCCAGACGAGGGTCCTCCGGCTCGGGTTCGGGCTCGGGGGCGGCTGCCTCCGCCTCTTTGATACCGGGCAGGACCTCACGAAGTTGGTCGATAACATCCTTGAGCCACAAACGGATTTGCGACTCGGGCTGCGCTCCCGAGAACGCCGACACAGGCCTTCCGTTGGCTAATGCGACCACCGTCGGAATCGACTGAACCTGGAATGCCTGCGAAATTCCCGGGTTTGCGTCCACGTCCACCTTGACCAGCACCCAGCTCCCGTGGCCCTCGGCAACGAGCTTCTCCAGCACTGGCGACAGCTGCTTACATGGCTCACACCAGGTTGCCCACAGATCGACGACGATCGGCACGTGCGTGGACGCCTGTAGAACATCCTCGAACGTGGCATCCGTGGCATCGATGACATAGCCACCGACGAGAGCGCTATCAGCCCCACCCAGCTCATCCTCGGCTCGGTTGACAGGTGGTGTTGCCGCGCCTGTCGGAGCGGCTGTACGACGGGTGAGTGAGGACAGATCGACTGCGCGGGAGAAGGCCGCAGACATGGCAGCCTGAGCGGCAGGGTTACGAGGATGGGACATGTACTTAGTTTCCCATGCCCGCCGAACTTGGTTCAGGCAGCGGTGGTTTATCTGACGCGGAGCGGCCACGTTCCATCAATAACCGCATCCGATTCTCCTCGCGACCGCAGGAAAGCCTGAAAGCGCACGGCCCACTCGGTTGACCACACCTGCTGTTGACTACGCAACGCTGCCGGCGTGGCCGCCGCGATCTCTGGGTAGCGGGCGGCAATCGCGCGCGCCAGGCGGCAGGTCGCGATCGCGTCTCCGTCGGCGGAGTGCGCATCAGTGGCCACAATCTCGTAGTGTCGTGCGGCATCCTGCAGGGTCCGCTTTCCCCGGCGGTATCTATCGACGGCGCGATCGATGACAAGCGGGTCGATGATCAGCGCATCTGCCCATCCACGGCGCTCAGTCAGCGGTACATTTCCGTACCGAAGGAGTTCCGCGTTCAGCAGAGTCAGGTCGTAGGCAGCGTTGAAGATGACAATGGGGAGCCCCGCGCACCAGGCCTCGGTCAGCGCTTCGGCAATAGCCTCCACGGCCGGCGCCGCCGCCTCGCCGTGTTCTCTCGCGTAGGCCGTCGTAATGCCATGGACAGCGGTAGCGGGTTCCGGAATGTCCATGCCCGGATCGACCAACCACCGCTGCGAGTGAGCCCCCAGCGCGTCGTCACGCTGATGATGCACGACCGCGGCCGTCACTACCCGCGCGCTTAAGGGATCAGTACCGGTCGTTTCTAAATCGAAACCGACAAGATTCCCCTGGTCCCAGATCGTCGCGCCCACCTCGGCCGCAATTGCCTCTGCCATCCCCGCCTCCGATATTCGTTTCCCGATACCGGCAAGCGTAGAGCCAGACCCTGACAGTGCTCTGCAGACCGATCCAGTAAGCGGCGCGGCATGAGATGCGAAGGGCGTCAGATGCGAGCTGGCTCGGTATATGTACCCCACACGTCGCGCAGCGTGTTACATATCTCGCCGAGCGTCGCCTCGGCCCGGACTGCGGCGAGCATCGGTTCCACCATGTTCCCGGCGCCGCGGGCCACGGACTCAAGTTCAACGAGCAGCCGCGAAACTTCGGCGTTGTCGCGCTTCGCCCGGCGCGCAGCCAGCAGTGCGTTCTGCTCGGTCTCGACACGGTCGGAAATCTTCAGGATCGTGAGGTCATCGCCCACACCGCCGGTCAGCGTATTGACGCCCACCATTTTCTTGGTGCCGCGATCCAACGACATGGCGTAGCTGAACGCCGCGTCAGCGCTCTCACCGGTGAAGTAGCCATTCTCGATACCGCGCAAAATGCCCGATGTCATTTCGCCGATGGGATGGTCCCCCGATGGAACTGCCTCGGAAGAGAAGGCTTTAATTCGATCGAAGATCTTCTCCGCTTCGGCTTCCATCCGGTCGGTAAGGGCCTCGATGTACCAACTGCCGCCGAGCGGGTCGGCAACGTTAGTAACGCCTGTTTCTTCCATAATGACTTGTTGCGTTCGCAGTGCGATCTGCGCGCTTTTATCGGTGGGCAGCGCCAACACCTCATCGAGCGCGTTGGTGTGCAGTGAGTTCGTGCCACCCAGCACCGCTGCGAGGGCCTCCACGGCGGTACGGACGATATTGTTTTCCGGCTGCTGCGCGGTCAGCGACACTCCGGCTGTCTGCGTGTGGAACTTGAGCCACTGCGCGCGCGGACTCGTAGCACCGAATACGTCTCGCATCCAGCGCGCCCAGATCCGGCGCGCCGCACGGAACTTCGCGATTTCCTCAAAGAAATCGATGTGTGCGTCGAAGAAGAACGATAGGCCGGACGCGAACTCATTGACGTCCATCCCGCGGGATAGGCCCAATTCCACGTAGCCAAACCCGTCGGCCAGTGTGTACGCGAGCTCTTGCGCAGCCGTGGAGCCGGCCTCCCTGATGTGGTAGCCCGAAATAGACAGTGGCTTGTAGGCAGGGATGTTCGCCGTGCAGTACTCCATCAGATCGCCGATGAGCCGCAGATGTGGCTCGGGTCCGAACAGCCACTCTTTCTGCGCGATGTATTCCTTGAAGATGTCGGTCTGCAGCGTGCCGTCGAGATGATTGATGTTGGCGCCTTGCCGCTCCGCTGCGACCAAGTACATGCAGAACACCGGAACTGCCGGCCCAGAAATCGTCATCGATGTGGTGACCGATGCCAGATCGATGCCGCTGAACAGTTCTGCCATGTCGGCGGCCGAATCGATCGCCACCCCACAGTGGCCCACTTCGCCAAGCGCACGTGGGTCGTCCGAGTCTCGGCCCATCAGCGTCGGCATGTCGAAGGCGACAGACAGTCCGTTGCCGCCCTCAGCGAGGATCATCTTGTAGCGCGCGTTGGTGTCCTGCGCATTGCCGAAACCAGCGAACTGCCGGATGGTCCACGGCTTGCCACGGTATCCGGTGGCATGCAGTCCGCGGGTAAAGGGGTATTCGCCTGGCCACCCGACGCGGTCAAATCCGGCAGGCGCATCGCCCGGCTCGGGCCCATAGACGGGATCGACCTCGAGGCCGGAGAGCGTCGTGAAGTCCGCGTCGCGGACTCGCCCGGCCGCTTCGGCCGCGTCATAGCTCTCCTGCCAGCGGTGGCGACCGGCTTCGACATCACCCGCGCTGACGATCGTGAGATCAGCCTCGCGACCGATCTGGGACTGGCTTGGTACTTGGGTAGTCATGGCGAAGTGCCTTCCTCTGGTGCCGGAGCGCCGCATGGAGTGACTGCGGTGACAGCACGGGGTCCGCAATACGGCGTGCACAGCACTAACTGTGCATTAGAGCATGCGCAGCAATCGTGCACCGCACCACCTGTTCCTATGGTATCCGACTATTGGACGTCCTACCATTCTCCTTCGTGCCATTAGTTGCTACCGTCAAGTAATGAGCATTAGAGTCGCCGCGCACGCGCTCCCGTTCGATCCGATCGCGAAAGCAGCCGAGACGTGGCAGCAGCGCATTGGCCCGAATTGGGCAATGAACGCGGTGACGAGCATCATGCGCGTTCAGCAAATCCTGCAGGCATCAGTCGACGACGCACTCCGTCCGCACGGCCTGACATTCGCGCGATACGAGGCCCTCGTGCTGTTGTCGTTCTCGCAACGCGGTTCACTGCCGATGCGCATGATGGGCGAACGGCTGCAACTGCACCCGACCTCGATCACGAATATCGTCGATCGGCTCGAGGCCGATGGTCTGGCGCGCAGACTTCGTCATCCGTCGGATCGACGCACGACGTTGGTCGAGATCACCGACGCTGGCACCGAAAGGCTGGTTCCGGCCACTCGGGCCGTGATGGACGCGGACTTCGGCTTGGTGGGTCTCGCGGAAGCGGACGCCGACAAGCTATCTGCTGTTTTGACCCAGGTTCGCCGGGCTGCTGGCGACTTCGAATAGTCGCCAAGTACCACCGCAGAATCTACCCAAGGAATCTCACTGCGGAATCTACTGCCCTCGTAGCCACTTCGTCACAGCTGATGCGGCAGCGTAGGTATTGCCAGAACCACGTATGACGCTTTCCGCTACCCGCGCCAATTCGGCCCGGCCGGCCGGCCCGGTCAATTCCCGCCGGAACTGCTCCGCGACGATCGCCTCGACTGCAGCCATGACGCGCCGCACGCGACGCTCCGCCAGAGCGTCAGTCGCGACAAGACTTCCGTAGTGCTGTTGTAGCGTCGCTGCGAGATCCGCAACCCCGCTGCCGTCCTCAGCAATCGTGCTCAGGACCGGTGTCTGCCAGGCGTCATGTCCATGCATCATGTCGCTGTCACTGCGCCTTCGGCTACTGCCCGAGCCGCCCAGCATGAGCATTGCCTTGAGTTCGCGCGCGGTGGTCCGCGCTCCTTCGTGATCCGCCTTGTTGACCACCAGGATGTCGGCTACCTCCAGGATTCCGGCCTTCGCGGCCTGGACGGCGTCCCCCATCCCCGGAGCCATTACCACGACCACTGTGTCGGCCAGATTCATCACGTCGATTTCGCTCTGGCCCACCCCCACGGTTTCGACGATCACGGTGTCAAATCCCAACGCCGACATGAGGTCGACCGCTGCTGGCGTACCCGCAGAGACGCCGCCCAGATGCCCCCGAGTCGATAACGAGCGGATAAACACGCCCGGATTTGTCGTGAAGTCCACCATGCGGACTCGGTCGCCGAGAAGTGCCCCACCCGTGAACGGGCTCGACGGGTCCACCGCCAGCACGGCAATGCGCTGGCCCGCCTCCCGCAAAACGCTCAGCAGCCTGCTGGTCAGTGTCGACTTACCGGCACCGGGGGCTCCCGTGATGCCGACGATGTGTGCGTCTCTAGGCAACCCGGCGAGAGCCTGGGCGACGGCTGCAGCGGGCGCGCCGCCGTTCTCGACGGTCGACAGCAGGCGTGCAATGGCGCGCACCGATCCGGCCCGCGCCGCGGTGACTCTTTCGGCGGCGAGTTCGGCCGCGTCGGCCACGGTTAGTGGGCCGTAGGAACGGATATGACGAGCGCATCACCCTGGCCGCCGCCGCCGCACAATGCGGCCACACCGAGTCCGCCGCCGCGACGCTGAAGCTCGAGCGCCAGGTGCAGCACCATTCGGGCCCCGGACATGCCGATCGGGTGCCCGAGGGCTATTGCGCCGCCGTTGACATTGACGATCTTGTCGCTGATGCCCAAGTCCCGGAGCGACGAGATGCCTACCGCCGCGAATGCCTCGTTAATTTCGTACAGGTCGAACCCAGCAGGGTCGAGATGTGCCTTCTTCGCGGCCGCCCGAATGGCGTTCGCCGGCTGGCTTTGCAGCGACGAATCTGGGCCGGCCACTACCCCGTGCGCGCCGATTTCGGCGAGCCAGGTCAGACCCCGGCGCTCTGCCTCTGCCTTGTCCATCACGACTACGGCGCAGGCGCCGTCCGAAATCTGCGATGCGGAGCCGGCCGTGATCGTGCCGTCGGGGCGAAAGGCGGGACGTAGCCGAGATAAAGACTCGACTGTCGTGTCTGGGCGGATGCCTTCATCAGAGGACACCGTCATACTCGTCTTTTTGCCGACAATCTCGACGGGCTCAATCTCTGCTGCGAATACACCGCTCGCTGCCGCAGCCGCGGCACGCTGATGAGATTGCGCGGCGAACGCATCTTGCTCTAGTCGGGTTAATTCCGGCCCTCGGTCGTGGGCAACGTTGTGTGCCTCAGTGAGGTCCCCCATCGGAACATCAGTGAAGATGTCCCACAGCCCGTCGTATGCCATGTGATCGAGCAGCGTCACATCGCCGTAGCGAAAACCGGCGCGTGACTTCGGTAACAGGTGCGGCGCGTTCGTCATCGACTCCATGCCGCCGGCCACGACGGTGGTGAACTCTCCGGCGCGGATGAGCTGGTCGGCCAACGCGATGGCGTCCAATCCCGACAGGCAGACCTTGTTGATGGTCAAGGCGGGCACGTTCATGCCGATTCCACCCTTGACCGCAGCCTGCCGAGCGGTGATCTGACCGCAGCCGGCCTGCAAAACCTGGCCCATGATGACGTAATCCACATCCGCTGCAGGTACAGCGGCTCGGCGAAGTGCGCCGCGAATGGCGGTCCCGCCTAGATCGGTGGCGCTGAGGTCTTTCAACGCGCCCGAAAGTCGGCCAATTGGTGTTCGCGCTCCGGCCACAATCACAGTGCTTGTCATGGCCACACGCTAGCGCAGCATGAGCCGATACGCTGGATGCATGGACAGTGTTAATGCGGACACAGCTAGTGCAGACACAGCTGGTGCAGACACAGCTACGGCACTGCAGGGAATCGATGTGATTGCGATCGACCATGTCGGTATTGCAGTGCCCGACCTCGACGCGGCCATTGCGTTTCACACTGGCACGCTCGGTGGAACACTCGAACACCGCGAACGAAACGTCGATCAACACATCGACGAAGCCATGATCGTGTTCGATCGTGGTACATCGGCCGCGCGAATTCAGCTCATCGCACCCGCTGGTCCAGACAGCACCATTGCGAAGTTCCTCGATCGCAGCGGCCCTGGCCTGCAGCAACTTGCCGTTCGGGTGGCCGATGTCCGAGCCGCCGCGGATCAGCTCAGAGCGCGCGGCCTGCGGCTGCTGTACGACGAGCCACGCCGTGGGACTGCGGGCTCGACCATCAATTTCGTTCATCCAAAAGACGCAGGTGGCGTTCTGCTGGAACTGGTTCAGGCACCGTGAATAGTGTCCAAGCAGCGCTGGTCGGTACTGTATGCGCATGACGTCCAGTTCGAGCGATGCAGCAGCGGAACGCTTCAATACTGTCAAACGCGGGTATGCGCCCGCGGAAGTGAGCGCATACATCGATCGACTCCAGCGAAGCCTCCAATCGGCGGAGCAAGAGCGGGCGGCGTCAACAAATCGCATCACGGAAATCTCTGGCACGCTGGACTCGGTGAAATCGGACCTGTCGGCGACACGATCCGAGTTGAACAACTCCCGCGCAGACGTGGACACCTTGCGTGAAGATTTGGACCGCGCAACCTCACAACCGCTGACGATGTCTCGTCTTTCGGCACGGATGCAGCGGCTGTTTGAGATTGCCGAGGAAGAATCTGCGGATATCCGCACATCGGCCGATCGGTACTCCAGCGAGACACGCAACAATGCCGAGATCGAAGCGGCACAGCAGCGCCGCGTCGCCGAATCAGAAGCCGCTAAACTGCAAGCGGACACGGCGGCCGAGCTGGCCGCGTTGCGGAGCGAGTCGGAATCCGAAATCTCGAGCGCGCAGGCCGAGATCGAAGCAAATCGGGTCGAATTAGAACAAACCCGTGCCGCCATCTACGAGCAGGCGAAACGATTGATGGCCGAGGCACACACCAGCGCCGAGAAGACCATTGCCGAAGCACGCGAGCGGTCAGAACATATGTCTGCCACTGCTACCTCGGACCGCGCCAAGCAAGAAGAAGACTACGAGTTGGCGATCGAGGCCCGGCGCCGCCAGGCCCATAGGGCGATCGGCGAAGCCGAGCAGACGTCGCGCGCCGATGCAGCGCACCGCATCGATCAGGCGAATACGCACGCCCGCAATATTATTGAATCCGCAAATGCCCACGTCGAGGACATGCTGCGCCGCACCGCTTCCGAGTCACACCAGCGTGTCGCTGAGGCTGACGAGGCGGTTCGCAAGCTCGTATCACTCCGTTCCGAACTGCAACAGCAGATCCTGGACTTGAGTGGGCGTCTGGGCGATCTGTCGGACACGATGACAACGGTGCGCAAGACGCTCGAACCGCTCGCATTGGAAAACCAGCGACCAAGCCTAGACGCATTCCCCGTCGACCCCGCGTCGATCAAGAGCAAGACGCCAAATGTGTTGTCCGCCACCGCACCGCAGTGGCATCCGCCAGCACCGCCGGTGTCGCTGTCGTGGGAAAAGGTTTCCGCGCAGCTGGAGAACAACACGTCGGGCCAGCCAAGCTCGTCCTCCGCGGAAACCGACTCGGCCGTCGATGACATTTCAGCATTAGCGGACCTTACCAACACCACCGGAGTAGCTGCGGCAGACCGTTCAATGACCAATGCGCAGTCCTGATCGGTAGCACCACGATAGCCGCGCGATGAACAAAGCAGCAGGCTTAGCGATCGGCGGCGCAATACTGTCAATCACCATCGGGGCCTTGGTGGGTCTGGTCATCCACGCTGGACAAGTAGAGCGCGCTAGTAATTCAGCGGCGGTGACGAGTTCCGTCGCAGCGTCGACTTCGACCGATTCCGAGCCTGGGACGCCTATGTCTTCCGCTCCCGCGTCTGTTCTTCCGTCGGCGCCCATTGAGCCTGCGCAGCCTGGCGCCCACACTGTCTCGTCAGGCATTCCCGCTGAAGGTACCCGCGACGCCGTGACCAGCGTTATATCTCACACTTCGGGCACCTCCGCGAGCAATACGGTCGGCACGACTGCGGGGACGCCGTTGGTGACCACCAGCGCCACCGAGCCAGCTGGCGTTGATTCTGCTGGCGCGCCGTGCCCGACTCTCGCCAACAAATCCAGCGACGCAGTCGGCACCACGGTGTATTGCCAGGTCGATCAAACCGACCGCACGCTGCGGTGGCGGGCGGTGGTCAACAATGGTGGGTGTTTGAACCAGAAGATGGTGGGCATCGGCGCCGATGGCATTACCTATCGGTGTGCGAAGGACGCTGGCGGCCGCAATCACTGGGAATCAGCAGACTGAGCTGCGCGGACCGCTTAGACCGGAATGAAGACCGCGAGCAGCACCCAACTCACGACGGCGCACGGCAGCAGCGAGTCGAGTCGGTCCATCACGCCGCCGTGGCCAGGCACCAGCGTGCCCATGTCTTTGACGCCGATATCCCGCTTGATCAACGACTCCGCTAGATCACCACCGACGGCGACCAGCGCTACGACGGCGCCCAGGATCGCGCCCTGCCACCAGTGCGCGTGCAACAGCAGCGGCATGGCGACAGCGGCGCCGATGGTCGCTAACAGGAGCGAACCGGCAAACCCTTCCCACGACTTCTTGGGCGAAATTGTCGGCGCCATCGGATGTTTTCCGATCATGACCCCTACCGCGTATCCGCCAGTATCCGAGCACACGACAGCGATGAGAAACACTAAAATTCGGCCGACGCCATCGGCCGGCTGGACGAGCAGCGTCGCGAAGGACCCGATGCCCCCGAGATAGACCACCAGAAAGATCGAAGCAGCAATATCAACGAGGTATCCGTGTCCGCCGCCCCGGAGCCGGTAAAACATGACCGCTAACGCCGTCAGTGCGACACCGACCGCCTGCGCCTCATGTCCCCACCACCAGGTAGCAACGACCGTAGCGACCACACCAACCATGACGGGGATCCACACCACGCTGATACCGCGGGCGCGCTGAAAGGTACCGCGCATTTCCCACACGGCAGCGGCCATGACGATAGCGACCAGACCAACAAATCCCGGCCGCCACACCAGAAGTGACGTCACCGCAACTGCGATGAGTCCGAGGCCCACACCGATCGCCTTCGGGAGGTCGCGGCCAGCCCGCGGAGTGCGCTTCGGCGCAGGGTCCGACGCACCATGCGGCGCTTCGGCAAAAGCTCCGTCTGCAGATCGAGATGTCATAACTCTCAGCTCGAGTCCACTAGACCTCGAGTAGCTCCGCTTCTTTGTTCTTGACAAGTTCGTCGACGTGGCCAGTGAATTTGTCGGTAACGGTCTGAAGTTCTTTTTCGGCGCGGGCGGCTTCGTCCTCGCCCACCTCGCCATCCTTGCTCTGCCGGTCGATTTCTTCCTTGGCTTTACGGCGTACGTTACGGATGGAGACCTTCGCGTCCTCACCCTTAGAGCGCGCAATCTTGCCGAGCTCACGGCGTCGCTCTTCGGTCAGCTGCGGGAAGATGACGCGGATTACCACGCCATCCGTAGTTGGATTGACACCCAGGTCCGAGTCGCGAATCGCCTTTTCTGCCGCCTGCATCATCGAGGTGTCGTACGGCTTGATGATCGCCATCCGAGCTTCTGGAATGCTCACCGTGGCCATCTGCGCCAGCGGCGTGGGCGAACCGTAGTAGTCGACCATGATCCTGGAGAATGCGTGCGCGGTAGCGCGCCCGGTTCGCAGCGTCGACAAGTCTTCCTTCACGACCGCAACGGCCTTTTCCATCTTTTCTTCAGCGTCGAAGAGGGTTTCGTCAATCATCGGTACGCAGGCCGCCTTTTCGTGTGTGGTGCAGCCGGCTTCACTGGGTAGCTGCACTTCGTCTTCTTTAGGCCGTGATTCTTATGTCGTCTTTGGGTCGTCGTGAATCCATGCGTGGGCCTTGGCCGCGCGGGTACTGCAACGCGGGTACTCCACGATGTGCTCATCATCCCGAGCCTACCGGCAGCAAGGCGTGCCGACGCGCTCGCACGGCCAGCCGTTGAGCTACGGCGAGGACAGCGTCATACCTAGAGAGTCACCCGCGGGGGGTGCGCACCAGCGTCCCGATCTGCTCGCCGGCGACTGCCCGAGCGATATTGCCCTCCACCAGCATATTGAAAACGATCATGGGCATGCGGTTGTCCATGCACAGGCTGAATGCTGTCGCATCGGCGACTTCTAACCCGCGTTCGAGTACCTCGCGGTGGGTGATCTCCGTGAACATGGTGGCCCCGTCAACCCGCCGTGGGTCGGCGTCGTAGACACCGTCGACCGCCTTGGCCATCAGCACGGCTTCCGCACCGATTTCAAGCGCCCGCTGAGCAGCAGTGGTGTCGGTCGAGAAATACGGCATACCAACGCCCGCACCGAAAATGACGACACGGCCCTTTTCGAGGTGCCGAATGGCGCGGCGCGGAATGTACGACTCCGCAACCTGACCCATGGTGATCGCCGTTTGCACGCGGGTGTCGAGGTCTTGTTCACGCTCCAGGAAGTCCTGCAACGCCAGGCAGTTCATCACCGTACCCAGCATGCCCATGTAATCGGCACGAGCGCGGTCCATGCCCCGTTGTTGCAACTGTGCCCCGCGGAAGAAGTTGCCGCCGCCGATGACAATCGCTACTTGAACGCCGTCGCGAACAACCTCGGCCACCTGGCGGGCAACCGTGGACACCACATCGGGGTCAACACCGACGCTCCCGCCGCCGAACATCTCACCGCCAAGTTTGAGCATGACGCGACCCAGCGGTTGGCGCGCCGGCGCGCCGCCTCTATTGAGGCTGTCGCCAGACTGCGTTGTCCCCACTGATGGCATCGCTACTCCCCTTCTGCACGGATCCGGTACTGACGATTCTGCCCGGCCGTGGTGCAACGTGCATCATGGCCGGGCAGTGCCGCTCCAGCAATAGGGGTCAGACTGTGCCGACCTCGAAGCGAACGAATGCGGTGATTGTCACACCGGCTTCCGAAAGCAGCGCGCCGACGGTCTTCTTGTGGTCGCGCACCGACGCTTGCTCGGTGAGCACCGACTCCTTGTAGAAGCCATTCACGCGACCCTCGACGATCTTCGGCAGAGCCGCCTCCGGCTTGCCTTCTTCGCGGGCCGTGGCCTGCGCAATGCGGCGTTCGCTCTCCAAAACCTCAGCAGGCACATCGTCTCGGGTCACATATTTTGCGCGCAGCGATGCAATCTGCATGGCGGCGGCGCGCGCGGTGTCTGCTGCAGCGTCGCCTTCGCCGGTGTACGAGACGAGTACGCCGATGGCGGCGGGCAGATCCGCGGAACGCTTGTGCAGGTAGACGACCGTCGGGCCGGCCAGCTTCGCGACATGCTTCAAAACCAGCTTTTCGCCGATCTTGCCGGACAACGCCGTCATCGTCTCGGCGATGGACGCACCGGCGACAGTCATGGCCAGCACAGATTCGACGGTGCCATCCGAATCTGCGGCAGCCTGGGCGAGCGTGGCGGCAAGATCCTGGAACTCTTGGTTCTTGGCAACGAAGTCCGTCTCTGAGTTGAGCTCGATGAGCGCATCACCGTGCGCAGCAACCATGCCTTCAGCGGTGGTCCGCTCGGAGCGCTTTCCAGCGTTCTTGGCACCTCTAATGCGCAGCACTTCCTGAGCCTTGTCGAAGTCGCCTTCGGCTTCGTCGAGCGCCTTTTTGCAGTCCATCATGCCTGCGCCGGTCAGGTCGCGCAGTCGCTTGACATCTGCAGCCGAAATATTCGCCATATTCCAATCCCTTGTTATGCCTGGTCATGTTTTTACGGATTCGTGGGGCGCAGCCGACGTGCCACGGCCGCGGGCGCACCAGAAATGGTGACCCGCGGCCAGGGCGTAGCGTCGGTGCGCCTGAGCCGGCTAGTTCTCAGTTCCGGCGGCCGCAGCTTCGGCAGGTGCAGCTTCGGCAGGTGCAGCTTCGGCAGGTGCAGCTTCGACAGGCGCAGCTTCGACAGGTGCAGCTTCGACAGGTGCAGCTTCGGCAGGCGCAGCTTCGGCAGGTGCGGCTTCGACTTGTGCGGCTTCGACTTGTGCGGCTTCGGCAGGCGCAGCTTCGGCAGCTGGGGTGGCAGCGTCGGCAGGTGCACCTTCGGCCGCTCCCTCGGAGCCTGCAGCCTTTTCAGCCTCGTGAGCCTCGAGCATTTCGCGTTCCCACTCTGCGAGCGGCTCTTCGCCCGCAGCGACGGCGGCAGAACCGGAGCGCTCCAGTAGACCAGCGGCGACTGCTTCGGCGATGACATTGGTCAAGATGGCCGCCGAACGGATCGCATCGTCGTTGCCTGGCAACGGGTAGTCGACCAAGTCGGGGTCGCAATTGGTGTCCAACACCGCGACAACGGGGATACCAAGTTTGCGGGCTTCGCTGACCGCGAGGTGCTCTTTGTTAGTGTCAACCACCCATACCGCGCTAGGCACCTTGGCCATGTCGCGGATGCCGCCCAGAGTCTTGGCGAGCTTGTCCTTCTCGCGCGTGAGCAGCAGTACCTCTTTCTTGGTGCGGCCGTCGAACTCGCCGGAGGTCTCCATGGCTTCGAGGTCCTTGAGGCGCAGCAGGCGCTTGTGCACGGTGGTGAAGTTGGTGAGCATGCCACCGAGCCACCGCTGGTTCACGTAGGGCATGTGGACACGGATGGCTTCGCCGGCGATGGCTTCCTGCGCCTGGCGCTTGGTACCCACGAACAGAATGGTGCCACCGTGCGCAACGGTCGACTTGACGAAGTCGTACGCGCGATCGATGTAGCCCAGTGTCTGCTGGAGATCGATGATGTAGATGCCGTTGCGCTCCGTGAAGATGAAACGCTTCATCTTCGGATTCCAACGGCGGGTCTGATGCCCAAAATGCACGCCAGCATCGAGGAGCTGGCGAGTGGTGACAACTGCCATAACGGAGTGGTCGACCTTTCGTGAAGGCGCTCAGCACAGCACAGTCGAGGGCAGCACGATGGATAACCATCTGTGCCGCCAGCGATCGCCTGCCCGCCGCGCGGGTTTCGGTTGTCGCCGCATACCGGGTAGGTTGCGGCCCTGACGCTTCCGATGCCACCCGCCCGTACTCCGCCTACATGATCCGTCCCCAGGCGGGAAAACCCACTAGGAAGACGATCAGCATGACGACGTTCGGGACCTCGGGCACACCGACTGGTAATCGCGTCGAAAGCAGTAGCTTTCGGTGTTCTTACGCAGCGTTGAAGCGTGCGAAGTCAGTCCACTCATTGAGCGGACTGCTTTGATCAGAGTACGCGACGCCAGCACCGTTCGCGAAATCGCTCGTAGCGTGTCGTTTCGAGGTTGTGCACCTGTCCGATATTCATCCACATTGTGCTGAACAGACCCGACAGCGCGTCGCTCAGCCGCGACACTTATGTCATGGTCCGTGCGCGGCGCTTCAGCAGAGTTTTCGCGTGCGTATTCGTGGTCGGTCTAGCACTGGTCGTTGGACCGAAGGCGGGCGCAGCCCCGACAGCGGCTCTCGCTGATTCCGGCATATTCACGCCGCCACTGCCCTTAGCCGTCATCACTGACTTCCGTCCGGCTGCGACCAAGTACGGCGCCGGACACCGCGGCGTCGATCTGGCCGCCACTGCCGGGGAGAGCGTCGTCGCCGCAGCAGATGGTGTGGTCGTCTACGCGGGCAAGCTCGCCGACCGCGGTGTGGTGTCTATCGAGCACCGCGGCGGCCTGCGCACGACGTACGAGCCGGTGCTGGCGACGGTCGCCGCGGGCGACCAGGTCCGACGCGGGGATCCGATCGGTGTGATCGAGGCCGGGCATCCACCGTGCGCACCGGCAATCTGCCTGCACTTCGGCGCACGGTTACCCGACCATGTCTATCTGGACCCACTCGCGTTGTTCGGCCCGTGGACCGTCCACCTCAAGCCGTGGTGATTTTCCGGAGGCGACGCTACGCGCGGGGATGCGCCAGCCGGTAGACGGCGGCGAGCCGTTCTGCAGACACATGCGTATAGATCTGCGTAGTGGCGATGCTGGCGTGCCCCAACATCTCCTGCACCGTGCGTAAGTCCGCGCCACCTTCCAGAAGGTCAGTCGCCGCGCTGTGCCGGAGCGCGTGCGGCGACACGTCGGCTGCCGCCGACAACGCTGACGTCCGCTCATGCACTACGGTGCGCACGGCGCGTGGATCGATGCGACCGCCCCGCCGACCTAGATACAGTGCCAATCCAGATTCCGGCCCAAGAAGTTGTGGACGCCCGTGGACAAGCCAACGATGCACGGCATCAGCCGCTGGCGCGCCGTAAGGGACGATTCGTTCCTTGCTGCCCTTCCCCCAGACCCGGACTACACGACGCTCCGGTTCGAGTGAATCGATATCCAGTGCAGTCAACTCAGACACCCGAAGCGCCGCGCCGTACAGCATCTCGAGCATTGCCCGGTCGCGGAGCTCGATCGCGGCTTCGAGTGCGGTTGCGGTTCCGGCCTTCACGCTGTCCCCAACAGCGGACCCGGCAGCTGCCCCACCAGGGACTGATCCGAAGAGCGGGCCTGTTTCTCCAGATGCGGCAACGTCTTCGCGTGGAGCTATTCGGTCGAGGATCGCGGCAGTCTGATCTGCGCGAAGTACGCGTGGCAGGTGGCGCGCTGCGCGTGGAATGGTCAGGCGCAGCGTCGGGTCGTTGTCCAGAAGACCCGCTCGAACGCACCAGCGGCAGAACGACCGTGCTGCTGCGGCGCGCCGAGCAATTGACGTGCGCGCGGCGCCGGCCGAGCTCAGCCGAGCGAGCCAGCTACGCAGTACCGCCAACGTGAGGTTTTCAACGGCGTTTGGACCCGTGGATTTGCTGCTGCCGCTATACCGATCGAGATGGTCCAGGAGCGACCGAACATCAGCGACGTATGCGGCGACAGTGTGCTCTGCCAGGTTGCGTTCGTCCGCGAGGTACCGCCGAAAGTCGTCCAGGATCGGTGGCATGGCTCCGACGGTGCCCGCGCGGGACCTCCCGAGTCAAGCGGGCGCGCCGGACGGGTGAGGCACTCGGCCCCACAGCCCGTCGCGGCGCTCGACTAGTCCGTCGGTTCGTAGCACCGCCAGTGCGCCGATGACATCATTTACGTGCAGGGCTGCTTCAACTGCGATGGCGTCCACAACGACCCCGCCACGCGCAGGCAAAGCCTCGTAGACCCGGGCGGCAACCAAATCCAGCCCATCTGTAGCGCGAGTGCCGATACGGTTCGGATTCGCACCGGCGGCAATCGGACCCAGAAGCGGACGGATGTCTGCCCACGAGGCAACCAGGCTCGCCTTTCCATCTCGGATCAGCTCATGGCACCCCGTCGACATCGCCGACGTGACCGGACCGGGAATCGCTACAACGGTCCGTCCAAGGCTCGCAGCCGAGGTGGCCGTATTCAAGGATCCGGATCGGCGGCCCGCCTCAACCACGACCGTCACCTCTGCAAAAGCAGCGATGAGTCGATTACGAACCAGGAAGCGGTGCCGCGCGGGCACGGCGCCCGGCGGATATTCGCTGACCACGGACCCATCGAAAGCGATCATGTCAATCAGAGCCCGATGCGCAGCCGGATAAGCGCGGTCGATTCCACAGGCCAGCACCGCGACGGTGGCGCCAGTCAACTGTTCGAGGCCTGCGCTCCCGCCATGTGCTGCGCCGCCGTGTAACGCACCACGATGGGCGGCGGCATCGATACCAAAGGCAGCGCCGGATATCACCGTGAAGCCGTCGTCCACTGCCGACGCGGACAGCTCGGTGGCAACCCGTACGCCGTACGGTGTCGCCGCTCGCGACCCCACGACCGCTACGCCGGAGCGCGGCCGAATCGGCCACGAGTCGCCGCGGCGATACAGCGCCAGCGGCGACCAGGCATGCGTGCATTTGTCATAAGGCGCCACCCATTGAAGGGGCTCGAAGGACTCCCCTGGCCAATCACGATCGCCTGGGCCGAAGATGGTGGCCCCGACATCGCTGGCGATGCGTAGATCGTCGAGCGCTCTGACTTCAAGGTCGGCAGCTGCTACGGAGCCGAGTCTCGGCGCGACAGCCGCCAGGACTTCTGTCGGCGCCGTGCGACCGGCAATGGCGGCCCACGCCTCCTCCGGACTGATGCCATCGACGAACGAGCCGACAATCGCCGAAACAGGCGGCTCGCACAGGCGCGCGAGCCCGGCGAGAGCCACTGCGCGTGGAGGCAACCTCATGCCGCCTCCCCACATCGCAGCGCCAAAGCGCGTGCCACATCAGACTCATCTGGACGCGCCCGTTCACCGAGGTCCGCGGCCGTTAGTGCCAAGCGCAGCACCCGGTCGTATCCGCGGGCCGTGATGTTTCCGACCCGCACGGCGCGCTCGAGCAAAGTGGGGCGCAGCCCGCCGTCCCGCCACCATTGCCGGACATCCCCGCTGCTCGCCTCCGCATTGCTGCGGTATCCGAACTGCCGCCACCGATGTGCCGCACGTGCCCGCGCTTCGACGACCCGCTCACGAACCGCCACCGATGATTCCTGGGGCGCCGTTCTTTGCGTCAGGGCCACCAAGTCGACGGCTGGCACCTCAACGCGGATATCGACCCGATCCATCAGCGGGCCCGATAATCGCCCCAGGTATCTCCGCCGCACACCCGCCGCGCACACGCAATCTATATCTCGAGCGGCGGCACACGGACAGGGATTGGCGGCCAACACCAATTGGAACCGCGCCGGGAAACGAGCCACATGCTTCGCCCGCATCACTAGCACAGTTCCCGATTCCATCGGCTGACGAAGCGAATCCAGCACAGTGCGGCGGAACTCCGGCGCCTCATCCAAAAACAGCACGCCTCGATGGGCGAGGCTGATGCTGCCTGGTCGAATATCCCCCGACCCGCCACCGATCATGGCGACGATCGATGCCGAGTGATGCGGATCGACAAACGGTGGGGTCGCCAGGAGCGGCATCCGCGGATCAAGAGTGCCGGCCACCGAGTGGATCGCGGTGACCTCGAGCGCTTCGTCTTCCGTGAGCGGCGGCAGCAACCCAGGCAGCCGCGCGGCCAGCATCGTCTTACCCGCGCCCGGCGGCCCAATCATGGCCAGGTGGTGCCCGCCAGCCGCCGCTAGTTCTAACGCGAAACGCGCTTCCGCCTGCCCGAAGACGTCCGCCAGATCCGGCTCGTTTCGCGACGGCGCAGCAGTCCGAGGCTCTGGCACCAGTAGGTGCCCCGCATTCCCGCGGAAATGGGCTACTAGATCGGTGAGGGTCCGTACCCCGCGCACTGTGATGCCGCGCGCCAATGAGGCCTCAAGCAAGTTGTCGGCAGCCACGATCGCCCGCGACTTGCCAGCCTGCGCCGCGGCCAATAGCGCTGGTAGAACTCCCGGAATCGGATGTACGGTCCCATCAAGACCGAGTTCGCCGAGCATGACGACCTCGGCGGTGGCACCTCGTGGCACTGTCCCGTTGGCGGCCAACAAAGCCGCAGCAATGGCCATATCGAAACCTGCGCCGCGCTTGTGGATCCCAGCCGGAGCCAGTAGCACCGTGATGCGCGTCTGCGGCCATTGGAACCCCGAATTGACGACAGCCGCCCGCACTCTATCCCTTGCCTGCGCCACCGCCATGTCGCCCATACCGACCACGGTGGTCCCCGGCATACCTGCGGCAATATCAACTTCGACGTTGACGACCGTGCCGAGAACACCGATCACCGCCACTGCATGGGAGCGTCCCAGACCCATCAGAACGCACCGGCCAGGTGCGTGAGCTCCGGTTCTGCTCGCGCTCGGATCACGATCCCGACGATGTCGAAGCGCATTTTCGGCCATCCCCGCGGCCTGATAGTCGTCATCCACAGGTACGCCAGGCGTCGAATTCGGCACCTCTTCGCACGGGTGACGGCTTCCACCGGCGTGCCGAAAGTGATTCCGCTCCGTGTTTTGACCTCGCAAAAAATGACAGTGTCGGCACCGTCGGTTGCGACAATGTCCAGTTCGCCCTCGCTGCAGCGCCAATTGCGTGCGAGGATCACCAAACCCTGCTCGGTGAGGTATTCCGCCGCAATAGCCTCGCCGCGCCGCCCGAGTTCGTCTTTGGCCGCCATGTGGCACTCCCGCATTCAATGTCGATGTCCGACCTCAGGCCTCGCGGCAGGACGCCGTCATACCTGGACCTTGCGGGTTCGACAATGCGGGATAAAACGAACGAAGGCCAGCGCCCACACTGCCCTTGTGGATAGAAATCGGACAGGTGGATAACTCGCCGCGCGAGTAGCTAGATTTCCGCGAGTAGCTAGATTTCCGCGAGTAGCTAGATTTCGTCGGGTATGCGGATATCGGGAGTGTCGAGCTCCTCAACGTTGACATCCTTGAACGTGACCACACGCACGTTCTTCACGAACCGCGCGGGACGGTACATATCCCAGACCCAGGCGTCGGACATTCGTACTTCGAAGTACATGTCGCCGTCGGCATGACGAACCTGCAGGTCAACCGCGTTCGCGAGGTAAAAACGTCGTTCCGTTTCGACGACATACGAAAACTGGCCGACGATGTCGCGATACTCGCGGTAGAGCTGCAACTCCATTTCAGTCTCGTACTGCTCGAGGTCTTCAGCGCTCACGTCATCCATCATCCCTCATGACGCATCTAGTGCCCACCGGATACCGTCGCGTGTTAAATCTGCGCGGAGTTCGAGGCCGGATCCGATCCTTGATCCGGATCCGATCCCATGTCCAAATATGGTCATTCCGTAGTGCCTGCCGAAAAAACGCGAGACGCAACGACAGTTGCGCTGCGGACGCAGCGATCACCCGGCGCCTTGGAGGAATGATGATGCTGGCCCTCGGCGGCGCACACCGCACACCGCACACCGCACACCGCACACCGCACACCGCACACCGCACACCAAAATCGACTATATCGAAGTAGGCGCCGCGACCCTGCGTTCTGGCAGGTGCCAGCTACGTCGATGGCTATCGCACGGCCCGTATTGTGCCAGCGCCTCAGCGTGTGCGCCAGTTCCGTAGCCCTTATTGCGCGCCCACTGGTACTGCGGGTATTCCGCGCCAGCCGCCACCATCAACGCATCGCGCGTCACTTTCGCCAGCACGCTAGCGGCCGATACCGAGGCACAGTCCCGATCTGCCTTAGCGCGCGTGGTCACCGCTGTCGGACTAAGTATGACGCCATTCGCGCCGTCGGCGATGGCGGGATCGGTCCTGTCAAAACCGAGCGGCGTCGGTAGGGACACGTAGTCGATAGTGCCATCGAGAAGTACCGCATCGAAGCGGGCGCAAAGCCCGGCCAGGGCCCGGCGCGCAGCAAGGGTAAGCGCGGTCATAATCCCCCACTGGTCAATCTCTGCCGGCGATGCATGGCCCACTGACCAGTTGCCCACCCATGTCACGATCAGCGGCGCGAGCCTGGTACGGGCAGCCGCCGAGAGCAACTTGGAATCCCTCAGCCCGTCTGGCGGTGGGCCTACCGAGGAGTCGATCAGCACCGCTCCGACGCTGACAGGACCAGCAAGCGCACCCCTGCCGACCTCATCAAGCGCGGCAAGCGTGCAGATGCCACGGGCAAAAAGTGCGCGTTCCACGTCAAACGTGGGTGCGACAATCACGCGGATTACTTCGAGGGCAGTGTCGTGGACGGTTTCACGTTTGGCGGCGGCGCTGCCTGCGACGAGTGAGAAGTTTCACCGGACATGATGTTCGGGCTACCGATGCCGCCCCACCTGGACGGTGGCATGACGATGGCGATCGCGCGCCCAACCACGTCGCTGACCGGGATTGAGCCTTGGCAGTGCACGTTGTCCGCAGGGACCAACCCGCGGCAGTTCCACGTCGAATCGGCGGAGTCGGACCGATGATCCCCCATCACCCATACCGAGCCGACAGGCACTGTGTAGGGCCCGAAACACCGGAACGACAGGAAGCGGGTGGCATCGTTGGGGTCGGCCGCGCAACTGGATTCGCCGTTAACCCAATCCCATTGGGTGCGGTCAGGATCCATCATGATATACGGCTCGGTCAACGACACCCCGTCGACCTGCAGCCGTCCTTTGATGTCACAGCACGAGATCGTCTGACCGCCGACAGCGATCACTCGCTTCACGAAGTCTTTCTCGTTCGCGGGAGCAATCCCCACGACAGCACCGAGGGTTTGACTGATTTTGCCGAGCCAGGTAGAAGGGCCAGGCAGGCTCGCCTCGGGAGTCCACGTCGGCGGGCCCTTGAATACGACAACATCGCCCTGATGTGGCGAGCCGAAGTCGTATCCGAGCTTGTACGCCAGAATTCGATCGCCGCCGTGTTGTACGCCGTGCAGCGTGGGCTCCATCGAGGCGGACGGTACGTAGTAGACGCGCGCAACAAAAGTCTGGATGAGGAACGTAGCCAGGAATGCAATGACGACCAAAACAGGCAGCTCGATCCACCACGGTCGCTTCTTCATGGCGTGGCCGCTGGCTTCGCGTGCCGCACGGCTCGTTGCGTTCCGTTTACGTGATTGGGCCCGCCACCTCAGTACGTCTTGCGTGTGCGCGTCCGGGGCGGCCTCCGCGGCGGGAGCATCTTCCGTGTGCGGATCAACGGCGTCTTGGGCGTCAGCGGCGTCTTCCGGCGGATTTCCATCGCCAGGCACCTGGGTCACTTCACTCATCGCTTTACACAATACGCAGATTCGCTGTGCCGTAACCACGGTCCACGGCACAGCGAAGATACGACCATGTCAGCGGGTGTGATCCCGCTTTTCCTTGATCTTGGCGGCCTTGCCGCGCAGATCGCGAAGGTAGTACAGCTTGGCGCGCCGGACGTCACCGCGGGCCACAATCTCGATCTTGTCCAGGTTCGGCGAATGCACCGGGAAGGTGCGCTCCACGCCGACTCCGAACGAAATCTTGCGCACAGTGAATGTCTCGCGGACGCCGCCACCTTGGCGACGGATTACGTGGCCAGCGAAGACCTGGACACGTGATCGCGAACCTTCGATGACCTTGACATGCACCTTGACTGAGTCGCCGGGCCGGAAGTCGGGAATATCGTCGCGTAGTGAGGCGGCGTCCAGCGCGTCCAGGGTGTTCATGTTGTCCTCTTCTTGAAGGTTCGTGCGTCGTGCTTTTAAAATGATCTCGCCCGGCACCTGTTGGGCGGGCGGCAGCCAATCACCGAAGTTCCCTACCACGGGGATGGTGACCGACGTCGTACGTGATTGCCGCTACACAGCAATTCGCGAAACACCGAATCGCGCGCAGGGCAACCGGTTCATTGTGCCAGACCTGCGCCGCAGTCTCAAAATCGGCGCGCCATAAAATCGGGCCACTCGAGACTTCTCGGCACAAAACCTAACTATGACGCTTCCCGTGGCGGCGCTTCTTCTCGCGGGCTTCGCGCTCGGCCGCTACCCGCTCAGCGAGCCCCTCCGGCGGCGACGTACCGATCTCCGTCAGCACATCGAAGTCGCGGTCATCTAAGTCGTCGGCCCGCAGCGCAGCAATCAGCTCCGGGCGGTATCGCGCGGTGCGCCGCAGCGATGCGTCTCGCTGCGCTCGCTCGATTCGCGCGTGGTGACCGGAGAGCAGTACTTCCGGCACGTCCAGACCTCGGTAGTCGGCAGGGCGAGTGTAGGCAGGGCCTTCCAGGAGGCCCGCGCGTCCGTCGGCGAACGAGTCGTCATGCGCTGATTCGACGTTCCCGAGAACACCTGGCAGTAGCCGTCCGATCGCTTCGACCATGACAAGAACAGCCACTTCCCCGCCGGCGAGCACATAATCGCCGATGGACAGTTCTCGCACCTGCATGCGGCGCGCAGCGTCTAGAGCGACTCGACAGTCGATGCCTTCATACCGTCCGCAGGCGAAGATCAGGTGCGATGCGGCGGACAACTCTTCGGCTACGGCTTGAGTGAACGGCTGCCCGGAGGGAGTGGGGATTACAAGGATGGGGCCATCGGCGAGGACATCGTCATACGTATCGTCGTCATAAGTATTATTCTCGTCAGGATTTTCTCGGCCGGGGGTCCACCGGCTGCCGGTGACGGCGTCGAGTGCTAAGCCCCAGATGTCGGGGCGCATGACCATGCCTGGTCCGCCACCGTAGGGCGCGTCGTCAACGGTGTGATGGACGTCTGTCGTCCAATCGCGCAAGTTGTGCACGGCGATGTCGATGACGCCATCCGCGGCAGCTTTGCCGATGAGAGACTCGGACAACGGTGCGAGGTAGTCCGGAAAAATCGTGATGATGTCGATGCGCAAGGTGCCTCCGCACTGTCACGACTGTCAAACAAACATGCCGTCCGGCGGATCGATGATGAGCGTGCCGGCTGTGAGATCCACGTCCGGCACGATCGCGGCGACAAACGGCACGAGCTCGACGGTGCCATCCGGCCTGGTGACCGTCAGAACCGGGGCAGCCGGGGCGTGCAGGATCGCAGTCACGACTCCTAGTTCGACGCCCGACGTGTGCAGCGCGGTCAGGCCGATGAGATCACGGTCATAGAAGTCGTTGGGGTCAGTCAGCTTTGGCAGCTCAACCGTCTCGAATTGCAGGACCGTTCCGCGCAAGGACTCAGCGGCGGTGCGGTCGTCGAAGCCTAAAAAGTGCAGCGTGGTGATGGACCCGCTGCGGCCCGCAGACACGACGATGAGCGGACCGACGTCAATAGGGTCGGTCGCAAGCGATTCACCGGGAGCGAATCGGGCGTCCGGATCATCGGTGCGCACCTCGACGGTGACATCACCTTTGATCCCGTGCGGACGCCCGATCCGCCCTACGGCAAGAAGCATGGTGCTGTGCGATTCCCGCTCAGTTGCCGTCAGTATCGACGACATCGACGCGTAAACCGCGTCCACCGACAGCGCCCATAACGGTGCGCAACGCGGTAGCTGTGCGCCCTCCGCGACCGATTACCTTGCCGAGGTCATCCGGATGCACGTGTACGCGCAACGTCCGTCCGCGGCGATTCGTAGTCAGATCGACACGCACGTCTTCGTCGTGTTCGACAATTCCACGGACCAGGTGATCCAACGCCTCTTCGAGGGTGTCCACAGTCAGGTCAGCTCTCGTCGGCGGCAGGTGCCTCAGCTACGGGAGCTTCGGCTACGGGAGCTTCGGCTACGGGAGCTTCGGCTACGGGAGCTTGAGCCGCAGGCTCCTCGACTGCAGGGGCCTCGGTGACCGGAGCTTCAGCTACAGGAGTCTCAGCGACGGCGTCCGACTTCTCAGTCTTCCCGGCGTCCTCAGTCTTCCCCGCGTCCTCAGTCTTCCCCGCGTCCTCAGCTTTTTCTGGCTTCTCGGCCTTCTTGGCCGGCTTCTTCTTCGCAGGCGTTGCGGCAGCGGAATCGTCGCCGCCGATAGCTGCAAGTGCAGCCTCATAGCGAGCGCGCTTGTTGACCTTCTCCGGCTGCGGCTTCAGCGTGCCCTCAGCGCCCGGCAGGCCCTTGAACTTCTGCCAGTCTCCGGTGATCTTCAACAGTGCTTCGACGGACTCGGTCGGCTGCGCGCCGACGCCTAGCCAGTACTGCACACGCTCGGAATCGATCTCGATGAGACTCGGCTCGAGCTTCGGCTGGTACTTACCAACGAGCTCGATGGCGCGGCCATT